>NZ_JBHZAG010000075.1:0-49778 GCF_042754125.1 Amycolatopsis sp. NPDC059235 | reverse complement strand
GTACTGCAACCGAAGGGTTGTGGGAGAGTAGGACACCGCCGAACTCAACATGAGAAAAAGGGGCGGGACCCCGGTCGAGAACCTGAAAAGGTTTTCCCGGAGTCCCGCCCCTTTTTTCATGCCCAAAAACAGCGGGCCGAAAAGGCGGCCCGCCGGCCTCACTCCGGCCGGCGCAGCAAATAGGTGTCCATGATCCACCCGTGCCGCTCCCGAGCCGCGGCTCGCGTCTCCCGGATCTTCGCCGCCAGCTCGTCATCCAGCGGCCCGGACAGCAGGATCTCGTCCGGAGTCCCGACGTACGCGCCCCAATAGATCCACAAGCCCTGGCCCGCATACTGATCGAACGTGGTGTGCGCGTCGAGCAGCACGAAGACGTCATCAGCGTCACTCGGCCAGCCATCGGCCAGTCGGCGCCCAGTTGTGAGCTGCACAGCCCGGCCGATCTGGTTCATCGTCGTCCGATGCCGCGCGACCAGCGCGGAGATGCTGCTGATCCCCGGCACGACCTCGTAGTCGAACGCCACATTCCCGCGCGCGAGCACGGCCTCGATCAACGCGATAGTGCTGTCGTACAGCGCCGGATCGCCCCAGACGAGAAACGCGCCGGTCTCGCCGTCAGCCAGCTCGTCGCGGATCAGCTGCTCGTAGACGTCCGTGCGGAGCTGGTGCCAGTCGGCGACCGCGGTGCGGTAGTCGGCGGGCGTGCGGTCGCGGTCCGGGTCCTTCGCGCTCACCACGCGATACCCCGGCCGGCTCACGAACCGCTCCAGGATCTCCTGGCGCAGCTGCACCAGGTCGGCTTTCGCGCTGCCCTTGTCGAGCACGAAGAACACGTCGACGCGATTGAGCCGGTCGATTGCCTGCACCGTGAGGTGTTCCGGGTCGCCGGCGCCGATCCCGATCGCGTAGATCTTCCGCATCCGTGAAGTCTCTCCCGGCGGGTAACCGGGTTCGGCAGAGGGTCCCCTGGCGTACTGCTACCCCCTAGGGGTATAAAGGAGGCATCAGGAGAGAGCACCATAGGGAGTGTGGCGATGACCGAAGCGACTTACACCGTCGAGGGCATGACGTGCGGGCACTGCGTCGGATCGGTGAAAGAAGAGGTAGGCGGCCTGACCGGCGTGCGGACGGTCGACGTCGACCTCGCCACCGGCGCCGTGAAGGTCACCAGTGCGGAGCCGATCTCGCGCGAAGCCGTCGAGGCTGCCGTCGCTGAGGCCGGCTACCAGGTCGTCGCGTAAAAAGGAGTGACATGAGCACCACGACACCAGCCCCCGTGCAGTCAGTCGAACTCGCCATCGGCGGGATGACCTGCGCGTCGTGCGCTGCTCGGGTCGAGCGGAAGCTCAACAAGGTCGAGGGCGTCAGTGCGAGCGTCAACTACGCGACCGAGAAGGCACACGTCGAATACCCCTCCACCGTTTCGGTCGACGACCTGGTGGGCGTCGTCGAAGCGACTGGTTACACCGCGCAAGCGCCGCAACCGGAGAAGCCGGAAGAGCCCGAGCAGGACGAGACGCGACCGCTGCGCGACCGGCTCCTCTACTCGGCGATCCTCACGGTGCCGGTGATCGTGCTGGCGATGGTCCCCGCGCTGCAGTTCACGAACTGGCAGTGGCTGTCGCTCACGCTCGCCGCGCCGGTGGTGGTCTGGGGAGCGTGGCCGTTCCACCGCGCCGCGTGGACCAACCTCAGGCACGGCGCGGCGACGATGGACACGCTGATCTCGCTCGGCGTCTCGGCCGCCACGCTGTGGTCGCTGTACGCGCTGTTCTTCGGCATGGCGGGGATGCCCGGCCTGCGGCACGGCTTCGAGTTCAGCGTGTCCGGGGGATCCGGAACCGACAACATCTACCTCGAGGTCGCGGCGGGCGTCACCACGTTCATCCTGGCCGGCCGCTATTTCGAGGCTCGGTCGAAGCGTCGCTCCGGGGCTGCGCTGCGAGCCCTGCTCGAACTCGGCGCGAAAGACGTGACGGTCCTTCGCGATGGTCGCGAGCAGCGAATCCCGGTCGAGCAACTGCGGGTCGGCGACACGTTCGTGGTGCGGCCTGGCGAGAAGATCGCCACCGACGGCGTGGTCACGGACGGTGGCTCGGCAGTCGACGTCAGCATGATCACCGGGGAATCCGTGCCGGTCGAGGTCGCAGTCGGTGACGGCGTGACCGGAGCGACGGTGAACGTCGGCGGCCGGATCGCGGTGCGCGCGACCCGGGTCGGCGCGGACACACAGCTCGCGCAGATGGCCCGGCTCGTCGAGGAAGCACAGAACGGCAAAGCCGCAGTACAGCGACTGGCCGACCGCGTCTCGGCAGTGTTCGTGCCGATCGTGCTGGTCTTGGCCCTGGGAACGCTGGTCACCTGGCTGCTGACCAGCGGAAACGTCACCGAGGCGTTCACTGCCGCGGTAGCGGTGCTGATCATCGCCTGCCCGTGCGCCCTAGGGCTCGCGACCCCCACCGCCCTGCTGGTCGGCACCGGTCGTGGCGCGCAACTCGGGATTCTCATCAAGGGTCCGGAGGTGCTCGAGTCCACTCGCCGCGTCGACACCGTGGTGCTCGACAAGACCGGGACCGTCACGACCGGGCGAATGAGCCTGGTGGACGTCCACGTCGGGGAAGGCGTCACGGAGCGCGAACTGCTGCGCTATGCCGGAGCAGTCGAGCACGCTTCGGAACACCCGATCGCGAAAGCCATCGCAGACGGTGCTCGCGAACGAGTCGGTGACCTCCCGTCCGCGACGGAGTTCCGGAACACCGAGGGCCTCGGCGTCTCCGGCCTCGTGGAAGGCGCAGCTGTCCTAGCCGGCCGTGCGGCGTTCCTGGCCGACTGGAGCGTGAAGGTCGACGACCGGCTCGCCGAGGCCAAGTCCGCAGCGGAAGAACAAGGCGCGACAGCAGTGTTCGTCGCCTGGGACGGCGTGGCCCGAGGCGTGCTGGTGGTCGCGGACACGATCAAGCCGACCTCTGCCCAAGCTGTCGCCGAACTCCAAGCCCTGGGCCTGCGTCCAGTGCTGCTGACCGGCGACAACGCCGGCGCAGCGCGGGCGATCGCCGACGCCGCAGGCATCACCGAGGTAGTGGCCGAAGTGCTGCCCGCGGAGAAGGTGGCCGTGGTGAAGCGACTGCAAGACGAAGGCCGAGTGGTGGCCATGGTCGGCGACGGCGTCAACGACGCAGCCGCGCTGGCCCAAGCCGACCTCGGCCTGGCCATGGGCACCGGAACGGACGCAGCCATCGAGGCGGGCGACCTGACCCTGGTCCGAGGCGACCTGCGCGCAGCAGTCGACGCGATCCGCCTCGCCCGCCGCACGCTCGGCACGATCAAGGGAAACCTGTTCTGGGCGTTCGCCTACAACGTGGCGGCACTGCCGCTGGCCGCATTCGGCCTGCTCAACCCGATGATCGCAGGTGCCGCGATGGCGTTCTCGTCGGTGTTCGTGGTGTCGAACAGCCTGCGGTTGCGGCGCTTCCGGGCTGCTTGATTCACCTGAGGACGGGCCAGTTGGCGGGACTTCCCGCTGCTGGCCCGTTTCACGTTCGCCGGGCTCCGCGCTTTGGCGGCTACGGATTGCTCGGGCGCTGATCGCTGCACCAGGGACCGCGACCGGCGGGGACGATGAGAGCGCCGGACTAGTGAGCACAGCGGATTGACCGGCAGTCGCGTGCGGTGGAACCGGCTAGGACGTGTCGCAGGAACTCATTACGCGGGTAGGCCGTGGGGACGCATCGCGCGGTAGGCCTTGGGAATGCATCGCTCGGGTAAGCCCTGGGGACGCATCGCGCGGGTAAGCCTCAGGAATGCATCAAGCGGGCAAATCACGTGGGAGACCTCGCATGTGCACTATCCGCGCAGTTCCCTCCACCCGCAGCGGCGGCCATGGTCGCGTCAACGGGTGTGGCCTTATAACGTCGGACTAGCCGAACCCGCGCTCCGCGGAACGAGCCGTGAGTTACGTCAGGAACGCACCAGCCGAGCGATCGCGTCGGAGGCTTCGCGCACCTTCAGATCGGCTTCCTCTCCGCCCGCAGCCGCAGCCTGGACGACGCAGGTCGCCAGATGCTCGTCGAGCAGCTCCAGCGAGAAAGACTGCAACGCCTTCGTCGCCGCGGACACCTGCGTCAGGATGTCGATGCAGTACTTGTCCTCCTCGACCATGCGCTGCAGGCCGCGGATCTGCCCCTCGATCCGGCGAAGGCGCTTGAGGTAGGCCTCTCGTTCACTGCCGTAGCCGGTCATCGCACATCGTCCCTTTTTCTCGACATCCCCGTTGGTCCACTCCCCAGTATACCCACCCGGCGTATCCAGGTTCGGCGCTCAACCGCCGGGGCGACTTCGGCGATCGCCGACGTTCGGCACCGGTTCGCTGTCCGACCATCCCGAGTACGCCACCCGGCGTAGCCGGGATTGGTGCTAAGCCATGCGCGCTGCCTGCGATGAACGCGCACGTTGGCCGCGAGGTCGGCCTGCACGGCGGTCGCCGCTGAGTGAACCGTCCGGCGTATCTGGGGTTGGCGCTCAGCCAGTGGCGGCTGTCATAAACGCGCACGTGCGGCGGCACTGGTTCGACGCGACGTCGGCGCTCGTGGTGGCCATCCGCCGAGCAGGTCAGTCGTCGTGGGTCGCTACGCGCCGAGTAGATCACCCGCCGAAAGTGTCTGGCCGCCGAGTAGGTCAGACGCTGTGGGCTGCCACGCGCCGCGCAAGCCATCCGCCGAAGGTGTCCATCCGCTGCGCAGGCCACCCGCCGAAGGGGGCCACCCACCCCGTAGATCACCCGCCGAGGGTGTCCGGCCTCCGAGCGGGCCATTCGCCGAGGGTGTCCCCGCGCCGCGTAGATCACCCGCCGAAGGTGTCCGGCCGCCGAGGATGTCCAGCCGTCCAGCAGGCCTGGCGACGTCTCCAGTGCTGGCGTTCAGCCAGTCGGAGTGGCCTCGGTGACTTCGGTGAGCGCGGAGGTGCGTCTTTGGTTCGGCACGGGCGTTCCGTCCGGCGCGAGGTCGGCGTTCGCGGTGGCCAGCAGTTCGCGGGCGCCGCGCAGCGCGGCCTTGACCCGTTGCTGGACGGCGGCGAGTTCGGCGACGCGCTGTTCGGCGTCGGCGACGATTCGGGTGGCGTGGTCGGTGGCTTGGCGGACGTGCGCGTCGGCTTCGGCGCGCGCGGTGGCGGTGCGGTCGGCGATTTCTCGGAGTGCGTCGGTGCGGCGGTCGGCCAACGTGCGCGTGAGGTGTTCTTCGAGCCGCCGGCGTTCTTTCGCCGCCGCCTCGTCCGCGGCTTTGCGTTCCTCGACTGCGCGGCGCAGCAGATCTTCGTGTTCTTGCCGCTGCTGCACGCGGTCCGCGGAGACGGCTTCGACGAGCGCGCGTTCCTTTTCAGTGAGGCGGACGGCTTCCGCCTTGGCGTCGGCGATGATCCGCGCGGCGGTGTCCTCGGCGCGGGCGGTGATCTCCGCGGCTTCCTCGCGCGTCAGCTCGACCATCCGGCGGGAGCGTTCCTGCAATGCGTCCGGCTCGATAGGGGTGCGGCTGATCCGGTCGACCGTCGCGCGCAGTTCGCGATTGCGCTCGGCGAGTTCGGCCGCCTGCTGTGCCGCGGCGTCGCGTTCCGCCGCGAGGCGCCGGAATTCCGCCTCGACCCACGTGACGAATTCTTCGACCTGGCCGCGCTGATAGCCGCGCCACGCCGAGTCGAAGGACGGCCGGACGGACATCAGGTCCTCGCCACCGCCGGGGGCCATGCTCTCACCTCCCATTTGGATGGTTTCTCCTCGGCGCTCGTTTTTCTTGCCGCACCGGGGTTTCCGCACTGCCTCCAGTGTGCCTGAAGTCCGGCGATCCGTGTGAGTCCGGGGCGGGTCAATCTTCGAGCGGGTCCTCGGTTCCCGTCGCGGTGCTTCGCACGCCGGGCAATTCGGCCAGTTCCGCGGTGAGTTCGGGAAGATCGCCGCGCCCCTGCAACAGCAAGGTGACGACCGCGATCCGTTGCCCCTCTTCGGAAACTGTTTCGCGGTCGACCGCCACCCGGTGGACGGCCCAGCCCCGATCGGTGCAAGTGGCGAGCACGGCGCGCAGTACGCCGTGTCCGTCGGCATAACTCAACCGGAGGATCGGCGGCTGCCGCCGATGGCGCGCGACGAACCGGGAAAGCGGCGGGAATCCGCGAGTGATCACCACGAGCCCGGCAGTCGTCGCGACGGCCAGCACGGGCAGCCCGGCGCCGCATGCGACTCCGACGGCCGCGGCGAGCCAGACGGTCGCCGCGGTTGTCAGGCCGCGCACCGCGTCGCGGCGCACGAAGATCAGCCCGCCGCCGACGAACCCGATGCCGGACACGATCTGCGCGGCGATCCGCGACGGGTCGAGTGCCACGTGCTCGATGCCGAGCAAATCGGCGAAGCCGTATTTCGACACCAGCATGAAGACTGCCGACCCAACGCCGACCAGCGTGTGCGTGCGCAGGCCGGCCTGTTTGTTGCCGACCTCGCGCTCGATGCCGATCACCGTGCTCAGCAGCAGGGCGAGCAGCACCGGCGGCAGCAGTTCCCACTGTTCGCCGGTGGACCAGAGAGCATGCACGGACGTACCTCCTCGCCCGTCACTGTGCCCGGCCTCCGGAGAGCCCGCGCGCCCGGCCCGGCGGGCACGCCTAAGCTCGGGCAATGGCCCGTTACTTCGACGTGCACCCGCAGAACCCGCAGCGCCGCGCGCTCGCCCAGGTAGTCGACCTGCTGCGCGACGACGGGCTCATCGCCTACCCGACCGACTCGTGCTTCGCGCTCGGCTGCCGCATCGGCAACCAGCAGGGGATGGAACGGATCCGCACCATCCGCAAGCTCGACCACCGGCACCACTTCACGCTCGTCTGCCAGGACTTCGCCCAGCTCGGCCAGTTCGTGCACATCGACAACGCGGTGTTCCGCGCCATCAAGGCCAGCACGCCCGGCGCGTACACGTTCATCCTCCCGGCGACGAAGGAAGTCCCGCGGCGGCTGCTGCACGCCAAGAAGAAGACCGTCGGCGTGCGGATCCCCGACCACGTGGTGACCCAGGAACTCCTCGGCGAACTGGGCGAGCCGATCCTGTCGAGCACGCTGCTGCTGCCCGATTCCGGCGAGCCCCTCACCCAGGGCTGGGAGATCAAGGAAGAACTCGACCACGTCCTGGACGCCGTGATCGACTCCGGCGACTGCGGCGTGGAACCCACCACGGTGATCGACTTCTCCTCCGGCGAGGCGGAGGTCGTGCGGCACGGGGCGGGAGACCCGTCCCGGTTCGAGTGAGCAGGGTTGTCATCGGTACTTGCCTCCTGATGGGGTCTTGATCGGATCCTGATTCGGGTGGTGTGCGGACGGTGTTTACGGGCCGCTCCGCGCGACAGTTCTTGACGCGGATTGCCCGACTCGGCGGCTGCTCATGACAACTTCTTGACGTGACGATCCTTGTGCGGCAGCTACCGTCACGGGCTGTGTGAACTGACGGCTGCCGACTGCGGCGGATCGAATCGTCTGCTGTTGGCACGGAACGTTTGCGGCGACGCGGCAAACCCTGGTCATTTGACCCTGACTGCTGGCAGTTGAGACCCGCTGCGGCTCAGTCTCCTTCAGGCGCGGGCCGCGGGTGGGTGCGGGCTGGCACGGTGGCGCGGCTCAACCTGGAGGGACAGCGGCGGATCCCGACCGGTCGGTGCCGAAGCGGGCTGGCAGATACCGGCACCGGGGGTCCGCGCTTTCAGGTGTTTGTCCGATCAGTGCTCCTTTCTTGCGTCGAACGTGTGGCAGATCTGGCGCGCGGGGCGGGCGAACCCGGGCACCGCCGAAGCGATCACACGGTTGCCTCCATAGGGACGTTGAGCAGGCGGGACAGGGCCTCGGCAAGCGGGACTTCCGACGTCGAATGCCAGCCGACGACAGCGTCCGGCCGGAGCAGCAGCGCACCGTCGGCGGGGAGTTCCGTCTCGGCCAGCCACGCCTCGTTCGCTATCGGAACGAGGCGGAGGCCCAGCCGGTCGGCCTCGGCTGCCCATCGGGCGTTGTCCGGCCCAGTGAGCAAGACGAGGCCGGGGCCCGCTAGGTCCACTGTGGACGTCGTGGCGTCGAGCCAAGCGTGGGGCACTCGGGTGCCTGGACGGCCTGCGGGGCTGTATCGATCTTCCGGTGCGGGACCGCGTCCGTCCGGGATGAAGGCACCGCGTTCGTATTGCACGCCGAACAGCGCGGCGAGCGGGTCGATGCGCGGCGCGTCGGCACTGGTGATCGCGGCGATCATGGTGCCGAGATGGCCGCTGGCCATGCTGGAGAACTCCGCGGTCGCGTACCCGATCGGGTACCGCTCGGCGTGGTAGGTGTCGAGCAGGGCGGGCGTCGCGCTGCCGGCGAGCACTGCGGCGAGCTTCCAGGCGAGGTTGGCTACGTCCGCGATCGCGGTATTCGCGCCCGCGGCGGCCATTGGCGGCATCGCGTGTGCGGCGTCGCCCGCGAGGAAGACCCGGCCGGAGGAAAACTGGTCGGCCACGTACATCCCCGACTCCCAGTGCATCCGGCTCAGCACCTCGACCTCGAGATCCGGCACGCCGACGACGGTGCGCAGCAACTCGCGCCAGCCGTCCTCTCCCAGGGATTCCGAGCCGGGGAAGTCGGAGGTGGAGAAGAGCCACCGGTCGGTGCCGTTGACCGACACGAAAGCGCCGGAGGCCGCCGGGTTTTCGATCCGGCACAGGTTGAACGGTTTGTCCCGGACGAGCTCCGCGAGATCGGCGCGGAAGCAGACGTCGAGATTGTCGGCCAGGTGCCCGTGCCCGCTGCGCGTAATGCCGAGCGCGGTGCGGATCGGGCTGCGCGCGCCGTCCGCCGCGATCAGGTACTCGGCGCTGATCCGGTATGGCTCGCCGTCCGCCGGGCGCAGTTCGGCGGTGATTCCGGTGTCGTCCTGCTCGAACGACACCAGTTCGGTGCCGAACCGGACTGAAACGCCGCGCTCGACAGCGGCCTGCCGCAGCACCGGTTCCAGGACGTCCTGCGGGCACAGCACGCTTGGCGCGGGGCTGAGGTCGGGCATTTTCGCGTGCAGGTTCGGCCGCTCGCGCAACGCGTCGGTGATCTCCGGCCAAGTCGCGTCGGCCAGTGTCGTGCCGGAGAGCATCCCGGTGAACGACGCGAGCGGAGCGCTGGCGCGCTCGACCTCGTCCATGAGGCCGAGCAGGCGGAACACCTCGGTGCTGCGCGGGTTGAACCGGCGCGCTTTCGGCTGCGGGGAGGTGCCGGCGTGCTTTTCCACCAGCGCCGCCGCTACTCCCTCGCGGTGAAGCAGCAGTGCCGCGGTGAGGCCGGCGATCCCTCCGCCGCAGATCAGAACAGGAATTCGAGCAGTCATTTCGCAACCCCCAGTGTCGTGTACGTTGTACATCTTGTGTACGTTGTACATGACGATGTACTATGTACGCAAGCGGGCTGGAGACAGGGAGATGAATGGGAGATCAAGGGCCGACACCGCCGATTTGGCTGTTGCCTGAGCCGCCGGAACGCGGTTGGGGCCTAGGGCGGGTCGACATCGTCCACGCGGCCGTGCGCCTCGCCGACCATGGCGGCGCGGAGGCGCTCACGATGCGGGCAGTGGCGAAGGAGCTGGGCGCGTCCACGCCGATGTCGCTGTACCGCTACGTGCACAGCAAAGACGGCCTGGTGGACCTGATGCTGGACCTGGCGAACAGCGAGGTGCGCACCCCGGAAGTCCCGGGCGAGGACTGGCGGGGCGAGCTGACGGCCGTCGCGGTCGACACGTGGACTATGACGAAGCGGCATCCGTGGTACGCCCGGCTCGTGCACCAGCGGCCTCCGGCGGGGCCGAATGCGAGCCGGCGGACCGAGTTCGTGCTGGCGACGTTCGACCGGCTGGGTCAGGACCTCTCGTCGGCGCTCGGGTACGCCCGGCTGCTCGACGGATATGTCACTGGGCAGGCGCTGCAGTGGGCCGAAGAGCGGGCGATGTGGCAGCGCAACGCGTTCGTCGACGTGGTGGACGTGCAGCGGCAGGCGCGGGCCTGGTTCGGCGACGTCGTGTCGGAGGACGGGCCGTATCCGTTGCTCGTGCGCGTGCTGGAGAGCTTTCTGGCCGAGCGGCACGACGCGGCTGGTGAGAGTGCCGAGGCTGGCTCGGACGGTGCCGGGTCGGACGGTGCTGGGTCAGGCGCGGAGCCGGAGGAGTTTGGCCGGGCGGCCGGTGCTGGCGGGTCGGATGCTGGGCCGAGCGTCGGGTCGGATGCGGAGGTCGTTGAGGCTGGGCGGGTGGCTGACGCTGCTCGCGAGGTGGCTGGCTCTGGTCGGGCCGCGGAGGCTCACCGGGGTGCGGCTGGAGCTGACCGACGGGGCGGGAGTCGTCCCGGACCGGCTGGGGCTGGCCAGGCGGTCGCCGGGACAGATGCGGCGGTCGGAGCGGGTCAGTCGGTGGATGCGGAAGCTGCTGCCGGCGCGTGGAAGGTGGCCGAGGCGGCGGCTGAGGACGCGCAGTTCGAGCTTGGCCTCGAATGTCTGCTCGACGGCATCGCCGCCCGGCTCCGCTAGGTTGGTGCGCCTGGACCGGCTGCTGGGGAGAACGACGTGAAGTTCCTGCTGACGATGCACATGAACCCCGCGATCTGGGAAGGGCTGAGCTTCCTTCCGCGGGGAGGGTAGGCGGGTTTCCGGGCAGGTGAGTTGGCTGGCCAAGTGCGGTCAGACCGGGAGATCCGGGACCGGCTCGGTCGGGCTGGGGGAGCCGGGATCGGCTCGGTCAGGTGGCTGGGTTTGTGCGTTCCAGGAGGAAGACGCGGATTTCGCGGTGGGCGGCGCGTTCGGCGTAGCGGTTGTAGGCGGGCCAGTAGGAGGCGACGGCGTCCCACATTTCCTGGCGTTCGGCGTCTTTCAGGAGGCGGCCTCGGACCGGCGAGGTGCGGCCGTGGACGGAGACTGTCGCGTCGGGGTGGGACAGGAGGTTCGCGGTCCAGGCGGGGTGGCGTTCTCCGCCCCAGTTGGAGCCGATCACGATGTATCCGCCGGAGCGTTCGACGTACAGCAGCGGGACCTGGCGTGGTTCGCCCGTCGTGCGGCCGATGGTGGTGAGCAGGAGGGTGCGCAGTCCGACTGCCGCGCCTACGCCCACGCGGCCGCCGCTGATGCGGAGGAGGAGGCGGTCTGCGGGCATCATCGCTTGGCCGAACGCGGCGAATGCCTTGCTGCGGCCCAAACCGGCGAACATCCTGCGCAATTCCATGATCGGCAGCCTACGGGGCGGTGCAGGAACGATTGACGGGTGGAGTCTCGGGCGGAGGGTGCGGCGGGGTGGCAGTTGCGCGGGCTTGGTTGGTGCGGGGGAAGGGGTTGCAGTGCGAAGGGTTGGACGGCGAAGGGGCTGCAGTGCGAAGGGTTGGACGGCGAAGGGGTGGCGGTGCGAAGGGTTGAACGGCGAAGGGGTGGTGAGGGGCGCTGATGGCTGGGGGACGGTCCAGTGGGGATCGCGGGGTGGGTCGATCGTCGGGATGGTGGGGATGAGGTGCTGGTGGAAGGCCGAGTGGAGGTCGCGAGGCGGGTCGATCGTGGTAGCGGCGGGTAGATGAGGCGCTTCTGCCCGGGGCAGAGGAGGCTGGTGGAGGCCATGTTCGGGGTGATCGGCGGGAAAGAGTTTGAGAAACCGGCACCAGGAGAGCCGCGTGCTGGAGAAGGTGTCTGAGGCCCGAAGACCGCGGGGATCGAGTGGCCGAGGCCGACATTGGCGAGTTGCGCTGGCGGGCAGGCGTTCGGGTCGGCAGGGTGCGAAGAACTGGCACCGGTGCCAGGGGGCGGCAAGCGAAGGCCAACGAGCCAGTGGTGGGCAAGCGGAGGTCAACGAGGCAGGGGTAAGCAAGCGGAGGTCAACGAGGCAGGGGTAAGCAAGCGGAGGTCAACGAGGCAGGGGTAAGCAAGCGTGGGCCAACGCAGCCGCGCAGAGGAGGCTAGAAACCGCTTGTGGTGAGTTTCAGCAGGGCGTCCGTGATCGCCGGAGTGTGGTCTACCAGGTAGAAGTGGCCGCCGGGGTACGTGGTCAGGGTGAAGTCTCCTCGGGTGTGCGACGACCAGGCTTGGACGTCCGCTACGGGGGCGTGGGGGTCGGCGTCGCCGGTGTGGGCGTGGATGGGCGCGGTGAGCGGGCCCGCGCTCGGGTGGTACGTCTCGATGGCCGTGTAGTCCGCGCGCAGGGCTGGCAGGAACAGTTCTCGCAGTTCCGGGTCGCGCAGCACCTTCGGATCTGTGCCTGCCAGGCCTTCGATTTCGGACAGCAGACCGTCGTCGTCCTGGAGGTGGACTCGTTCGTTCACCTGGCGGGACGGGGCTCGGCGGCCGGAGATCACTACTGCTTCCGGGGGTGTGCCGCGTTCCTCCAGACGGAGGCCTACCTCGTACGCGAGCGTCGCGCCCATGCTGTGGCCGAACAGCACCACCGGGACGTCCAGCCATGCCTGCAACGCCTGGGTGACGCTGTCGGCCAAGGCCTCGATGGTGCGCAGGGCTGGTTCGGCCATGCGGTCCTGCCTGCCGGGGTATTGCACCGCCAGGACGTCGACGGCGGGGGACATCGCTTTCGACAGCGGGTGGAAGAACGGGGCTGCGCCGCCTGCGTGCGGCAGGCACACCAAACGGGCGGGGGCATCGTCGGCGGGGTGGAAGCGGCGTAGCCACGGGTCCGTCATGCGGGCGATTTTACCGGCGGCGGGCGTCGTCACAGGGGCAAGCGGCGGAATTCGATCTTTTCGTAGGCGCTGGTTTCGCCGGTTTCGTACAGGACGCCGATGGTCTTGCGGTCTGGTTGCACCAGGTCGGAGTAGCCGGCGGGGGCGTCGGCGAGAACTGTGGACGGGCGCCAGGTTTTGCCGCCGTCGGAGCTGGTTCGGAGTTGCATGGTGCGGCGGATCGCACTGTCGGAGGGGCCCGAGTAGAGGAGGATCCGGCGGTTGGTGGTTTGCAGGACGCTGCCTTCTACCTTCGGGCCGGACAGGGTTGGTTGCACTTGGTAGGGACGAGTGAGGGTGCGGCCGCCGTCGGTGCTGTAGGCGTCTAGGCGGTGTTCTGGGGCGGAGCCCTGGTTGCGGCTGGAGAAATACACGGTGCCGTCCGGAAGTTCGGTCGCGGTGGTTTCGTTGGGGGCGAGGACGCCGTCGGTGGGGTCGTCGGTGAAGCCGATGTGCCAGGTGCGGCCGTTGTCGTCGCTGTAGAGGTCGTGGCCGCCGTAGTACTTGGCTTCGGTTCCTACATCTGCCGAACCTGCGGCGGGCGCGCTGGAATGGTTGGCTGGGACGATGATTCGGCCTGCGTAGCGGCCGTGTTTGAGGAGGGTCGCGTGGCCTGGGGCTGCGGCGTACCAGCGCCAGTTCGGCAGCTTCGTCGTGGCGGTGATGTCGCGGGCCGGGGTCCAGGTGCGGCCGTTGTCGGGGCTGCGCTGGACGAAGACTCGGCGGGTGTCTTGCGGGGAAACCGTGCCGGACATGATGGCTTTTTCGCTGACGGGTCCGTTGTGGACAGTCAGCAGGATTAGGTCGCCGTTGCGGGCCAGTACTGGGGTCGGGTTTCCGGCGGTGGCTTCGCCGTTGCTGTCTACTAGGCGCAGGTCGCCCCAGGTGCAGCCGCCGTCGTGGGAGGTTTTGGCGACCGTTTGGATCGCGCCGGAGTCTCCGGGGGAGTCTCGACGGCCTTCGGCGAAGGCGATCAGCGAGCCGTTCGCGGCGCGGACTGCGGCTGGGATGCGGAAGGTGTGGTAGCCCTCGGTGCCGGAGACGAACGGGGTCGACGACGTGCAGCCGCCGCTCGCGCTGGCGGGTGGCGGGGTCGGAGTGAGGCTCAAGAGGGTTGCGGCGAGCGCAAGCGTGACTGTTCTCGGGAGCACCGGGGGACCGCCTCTCGCTCCGGACATGGGATGTCCGACGTCCTATGTCCGGAGAACTTAGAGAGGCGGTCGCGCGGCGTCAAGACTCCGGATCGGTGGCGGTCGCGCGGATGGTTCCGTTCGCGGCGGTGGCGGTGATCGACAGCGGGGCGGTGCCGGTCGGGCGTACGCGCATGATTTCCGCGGCTACTGGGGCGGCCAGGCGGGTGCGGAGGGTTCGGCGCAGGCCGCGGGCGCCGTAGATCGGGTCGAAGCCTTCGAGGGCGAGGAGGTGGACAGCGGAGTCGTCTACCTGAAGGTCGACGCCGCGGCGGCGGAGCCTTGAGCGCAGCAGATCAGTTTCCAGGCGGGCTACTTGTTCGATGGTGGTGCGGTCCAGCTCGTCGAAGATCACCGTTTCGTCGATGCGGTTCAGGAACTCTGGGTCGAAGAACGACTGCAGGGCTTTGTCGACCACGGTGCGGCGGGTGTGGCCGCGGTCCAGGAGCGAGCGCCAGCGGGAACCTCGGCGGCGGGCCAGTTCCTTGGAACCCAGGTTTGAAGTGAGGAAGACGAAGGTGTTGCGGAAGGAGATTTTCTCCTGACCGTTCGCGAGGCGCAGGATTCCGTTGTCCAGTACGCCCAGGAGGGCGCGCAGGACGGTGGGGTGGGCCTTTTCGACCTCGTCGAAGAGGACGATTCCGGGGGTGTACGGATCACCCTCCACAGTGGATCGGTCGAAGACGGTGAAGGCTTCCTTGCTCCCGGCGTATCCGGGTGGGGCACCGTTGAAAGAGGCGGCATAGTGCTCTTGGGCGAGGGAGTTCATGTCCACTCGGCACAGGTCGTCCGGGCTGGACCGCACCGCGGCGGCGACTTGGCGGACCAGTTCGGTTTTGCCTACGCCGGTGGGGCCAAGGAGCAACACTGTCGCGGGTGGACGGTCGGGTTCCGTTGCTCCGGCGCGGGCCAGGGTGATGGCTCGGACAACGGCGTCGATGGCGGGGTCTTGGCCAAGGACGCGGCTGCGCAGGCGTTGAGCCAATGCGTCGGGAGTGTCCGGGGCGGACGGAACGGGGGCGGGGGCCGGAGCGGCTGGCTGCCGGTTCCGGTTCTGGTCGTGGTACCTGTCGGTGATGAACGGCATGGTGTCCTTTCCCTGAACCGAAAACCGGCAGCCAGCGAAAATCAGGCCTGTTTGGTCTTTTCGACTGGCAGCTCGCCTACGGGACATTCGGCGACGCCGACGGTGCTGCGCGTGATGGCCTCGACGTTCTCCTGCGCCTTCTGCGCGTCGGTGACCCACGTGCGGTAGAACTCGAACGGGCAGTCCGCGACGCCCTTGTCGCCGTCACCGGCCGCGTGCACGCCGGAGTAACCGCGGTGCAGCAGCTTGAACAGATGGTTCTGCGACTGGTCGTACTCGCGTGCGTCCCGGATCGCCGAAAGCGACAGCTGGGCGAACTGGATGCCGTACTCCTCCTCGCCGGTTTCGCCGAGCGTCCGGCCGTCGAAACCGATGATCGACGAGTGGCCGAAATACGAGTACACGCCGTCGAATCCGGCAGCGTTGGCGACCGCGACATAGCAGTTGTTGGCCCAGGCCATGGCTTTCGCCATCAGCACCTGCTGGTCCTTCGCCGGGTACATGTAGCCCTGGCAGCGGACGATCAACTCGGCGCCCTTCATCGCGCAGTCCCGCCAGATTTCCGGGTAATTGCCGTCGTCGCAGATGATCAGCGAGATCTTCAGGCCCTTCGGACCGTCCGTGACGTACGTCTGGTCGCCCGGGTACCAGCCTTCGATCGGGCACCACGGCAGGATTTTCCGGTACTTCTGCACGATTTCGCCGTGGTTGTCGATCAGCACCAAGGTGTTGTACGGCGGCTTGTTCGGGTGGTCCTCGTGCTGTTCGCCGGTGATCGAGAAAACGCCCCAGGTGTCGGCCTCGCGGCAGGCGGCGGAGAAGATCGCGGTCTCCTCGCCGGGGACGGTCGCGGCGGTGTCGTACATTTCCTGCTCGTCGTACATGATCCCCTGCGTCGAGTATTCGGGGAACACGACGAGGTCCATTCCGGGAAGGCCGCTCTTCATGCCGACCACCATGTCGGCGATCTTGCGCGCGTTGTCCAGCACCTCGGCCTTCGAATGCAGCCGCGGCATCTTGTAGTTCACGACCGCGATGCCGACCGTGTCCGGGCTCGAGGAAATGTCACCGTGTCGCATGGGATTTCTCCTTTGGATGGAGGGTCAGGCCGCGGCCGCCGCGCGGTCGTGGACGGAGCGGAGCCTGCCGCGGAATCCGAGCACCGCGGCGAGGGCGACGAGGAGGACGGCGACCGCCGCCGCGATGAGCGCGGTGGCGCCGGTGGAGCGGTAGCCGCCGGTGAGCGCGAGGAACGCGGGCAGCGTGCAGGTCGGCTGGCTCAACAGGACGGTCGTCCAGCCGGTGAACCGGGTCAGCTCCTCGCGGCCGAGCCCGAGCACGAGGAAGAACAGGCCCCACAACAGAGCCCAGGAAAGCCAGATGACGCCGAACACCGGATCGTGCTGCCGCCAGAACGCCAGGCCGGCGTACACGAGCGCGGCGCCCGCGACGAACAGCGAGAACCAGCCGATGCCCTCGGGTTCGAGCCCGGCGAGGTTCGCGATCCCGACGTACAGATAGGTGAAGCCGAACAGGAACAGCCCGGACGCGCCGAGGATCGCTTCGGAATCCCCGTGCGCCTGGATGATCAGCACCGTCGGCGTCACGCACTGCAGCCCGCCCACGAACAGATTCAGCGCGGCGGCCGACCGCGCGGGCACGCGCCCGAGCAGCATCAGCCCGTTGACCAGCAGTACCGCCCCGACGTAGAGCAGGCCGACGTTGTTCATCGCACGCTCCTCAGTTGGTACCAGATGAAATACTGTCAAGTGAAAATAAATGGACAGGAGGCGGCCGTCAAGACCGGAGCGGGACGGGTCAGAGCCGGGTGATCGGATCGAAGTCGCAGCCGTGCGCGGCGGCGAGGTGCACGTGCTGCGCGGCTTGCTGGCCGTGGAATTCGACCGTGCCGCGCGGTCCGTCGTAGGCGACGCCGTCGATGGCGGCGTTCAGCGCGCGCATGTCCGGAGTGCCCGCGCGGCGGGCGAGTTCGGCGAGCGTATGCAAGCCCTCGTAACAGGATTCGGCCGCGTTGTTGAGCGGCGGCGCGGCCGGGCCGTGCAGGCGGACGTAGCGGCCGAGCAGGTCCATCGCGTCCGCGGTGACGAGGGAGCGGAAGTACGCGGCGGACGCGAAGAGGTTGTGGGTCGCTTCGGCTCCGCTGGCGAGCAGCATGTTTTCTTCCATCAGCGGGCTGAAGCGCAGCATCTGCTCGTGGAGGCCGCGCGCGGCGAACGTGCGGTTGAACCGGACCGCGTCCTGTCCGACGAACAGCATGAGAACGCCGTCGCACGCCGACGTTTCGACGCGGCGCACGAGCCGCGCCATGTCGCCGGAACCGAGCCCGACGAACGCTTCGCCGGCGATCTGGAGATCGAGTTCCCTTGCGTAGCGCCGGATCGCGTTCGCGGAACCGCGCGGCCACACGTAATCGTCGCCCGCCACGAACCAGCTGCGCGCGCCGCAATTGTCGCGCAGCCACCGCAGCGCGGGCTGGATCTGCACGCGCGGCACTTCGCCGGAACAGTAGATGCCAGAACGGCTTTCGCCGCCTTCGTACAGTGACGTGTATACGTACGGCACACGGTCGGCGAGCACCGGGGCGAGCGCGTTGCGGACTGAAGAAATGTGCCAACCGGTGACCGCGTCGATCTCGCCCGCGTCGACCAATCGCCGCACGGACGACGCGACCTGGGCGGGAGGAGCGCCGCCGTCGACGACTTCCAGCGTCACCTCGCGGCCGAGGATTCCGCCCGCGTCGTTGAGTTCCCGGACCGCGAGTTCGCTGATCGCCTCGCACGAAGGCCCGAAAAGGCCCGCCGGTCCCTGCAGCGGGACGACCAGCGCGACGCGCAACGCGCTCGCGCGGCTGGCGACTCCGAGTCCCATGCCGGCTCCGGGCTTCTTTGCCGGTTGACTTGCTTCCATTTGGAAGTCTTACAATGCGGAGGCATTTGCGCAAGGGCGGAACGAGGGCGGGCGGATGAGGCAGGCACAGGCGGCCGAGGCGTCGTTGATCCGCGCACTCACCCGCACCGCACGCGCGGTCACACTGCGGATCGAGCCGCTGCTCAAAGAAGAGGGCCTGTCCCTCGACGGCTGGCTGGTCCTGGACGCGCTCGCCGGAGGCGACGGCCTCACGATGACCGAACTCGCCGGGCACACGCTGGTCACCGGGCCGACGCTGACCCGCGTGGTCGACCGGCTGGTCACCACCGCGGCGGCGTATCGCGAGGTGGACGCGGAGGACCGGCGGCGGGTCCGGGTGTATCTCGCGCCGCGCGGACGCAGTGCGCATCAGCGGGCGACGGCCCGGCTGGCCGAGGTGGAACGCGAACTGGATCCGGACGGCGGCGTGCTGGCGAAGCTGTCGGACGTCGAGGTCGAGTAAGGCGTTCAGTCCCGGCGTTGTGCCCACGGCGTGCGGAAGGCGACGAGGCTGCCGAGCAAGACCAGGGCGAGCAGTGCCGCGCCGCCGTCGGTGATCACGGACGGGAGGATTCCCGCTGGTCCGTAGAGGGTGACGGACGCGTCGAAGACCGCGGGCGGGATCGCGAAGACACCGGCGGCTTGGGTGACGTTGACGGCCACGACGACCCAGAACGTCCATGTCCGGCCCCGCAGTGCGAGCAGGCCGACCGCGTTGCCGACGATGTAGAGGCAGCCGACTGTGCGAAGCCCGATCAGGAATCCCGGCGCGTCGGACGCGCTGGCCCCGGCCGACTGCAGCGCGAGGCGAAGCATGTCGAGGTCGATGACGAGAAAGTTCTGCAGGATCGTGCCGACGGTGAACACCAGCGAGCAGACGGCAGTGGCGATTTGCAGCGGACGAGTCCACGCGGTCGGGCGGAACCTCCGGACAAGCGTGTGCGACATGAGTCCAGCTTTGTCCGGTTCGTGCTTGAGGACATCCGGCACAAGCCCCGAATAGCGACCCCGGAATACCCTGAGACTAGGGCCGCTTCTGCCAACCGCGCTGATGCCGGGTCAGCACTTCGATCAGCTCGTCTTTGCGCGAGGCCACTTCGGTGTGGCTGCCCATGATCCCGACCGCGGCGACCGTCCGGCCGTCCTCCACGACCGCGACCGACACGCCGTCCGCCTCGGTCGAAGCACTGGGCGCGGCGACCAGGCCCTCGGCTTGGATCCGGGTCAGGTCTTGGAGAAAACGCTCGACCAATTCGGCGTCCGAAGGCGGCAGCGCGCCGATCTGCGGCCACAGATCGCGGTTTTCCATGGCTGCCAACAGGATCCAGCCAGTCGACGTGCGGATCGGCGAGCGGCGCACGAAACCCTCGGCGAGATAGGCGTACCGCGGGTCGTGCGAGGCGTAGTCGACGTAATAAAGGTCGCTGCCCACCATGATCGCCAGCACCGCGGTCATCCCGGTTTCCTCGTGCAGCGCTTCGAGATCCTCGTGCGACACCGTCGTCACCGTGGGGCGGCCGACGAGGCGGATGAGCAGGAACGGGGCCGGGCCGAGGGAGTAGCGGCGGTCGTGCTCGTCGAGGTAGCCGGTCGCGACGAGGCCGTTGACCAGGCCCTGGATCGAGCTCATCGGCGCGTCGAGCTCGCGGGCGAACTCGGTGAGCGTGACCCCGTGCCGGGAGCGCGCGGCCCGCTCCAGGATGGTCGACACCCGGTCGATCATCCGGTGGTGCGGCCTCGGGCGGCCGTCCGGCGTGGGGTGCGTCGGCATCGGTGCTTTCTCTCCTCGGGTGATCGGGAACTCTACCCGGACCTGCGGGTTGCGTAAATACGTATTTTGATGCCAGTATGCGTAGCGAGGAGGTGCGCTCGTGAGCATGCCACTGGACGGTGTCGTCGTCGCGGATTTCAGCCGGGTGCTGGCCGGTCCGCTGGCGTGCGTGAACCTGGCCGACCTCGGGGCGAGGGTGATCAAGGTCGAACGACCCGGTGCCGGGGACGACACCCGCGGCTGGGGACCGCCGTGGACGGCGCACTCCAGCTCGTACTTCGAATGCGCGAACCGGTCCAAGCAGTCCGTGGTGCTCGATCTCGGCGATCCGGACGACCTGGTCTTGGCGCGCGAACTCGCCAGCCGCGCCGACGTGCTCGTGGAGAACTTCCGGTCCGGCGCGCTGGGGCGGCGCGGGCTCGACTACGAATCCGTCCGCGTGGGTAATCCGGGCATTGTGTACTGCTCGGTTTCCGGCTTCGGCGGCGACGCGGACCTGCCCGGCTACGACTTCCTCGTGCAGGCGATGGGCGGCTTGATGAGCATCACCGGCACCGACGAACCGGCGAAGGTCGGCGTGGCGCTGGTGGACGTGCTCGCCGCGAAGGACGCCACCATCGGCATTCTCGCCGCGTTGCGCGCCCGCGAGCAGACCGGACGCGGCCAGCGGGTCGAGGTGAATCTGCTGTCCAGTTTGCTCGGTTCGATGGCCAACCAAGCCTCTTCGTACCTGACGACCGGACGCGCGCCGCAGCGGATGGGCAACTCGCATCCCTCGATCGCGCCGTACGAAACGTTGCGCTGCAAGGACGACGTGCTCGCGCTCGCCTGCGGCAACGACGGGCAGTTCCGTCGGCTTGCCGAAGTGCTGGGCGTTCCGGAGCTGGCCGACGACGAGCGGTTCGCGACGAATGCCGAACGCGTCCGCAATCGTCCGGAGCTGAGGGCCGCGCTCGAACAGCAGCTCGGCACCGACACGGTGGTCGCTTGGGCCGCGCGGCTGACCGAGGTCGGCGTGCCCGCTGGTCCGGTCGGCGATCTCGCGGACGGGTTCAGGCTCGCGGAATCGCTCGGTCTCGCCCCCACCGTGCCGGTCGGCGATTCGCCGCCCCAGGTCCGCCATCCGATCGGCTACTCGGACACGCCGGTCGCCCGCTACACCGCCCCGCCCCGGCTGGGGCAGCACAGCGACGAGATTCGCCGCTGGCTCGCAGAGGAGAAGAAATGAGCGCCACGAAGTCCCTGCCGCCGCTGGACCCCCGCGACCCCGCCGGGCTCAACGACCTGTTCACCGAGGACGAGAAGGCGATCGCGGCCGCGGTCCGCCGGGTCTGCTCCGAGCGGATCGACCCGTACGTCGGCGACTGGTTCGAGCGCGGCGAGCTGCCCGACGTCCGCGGTCTCGCGAAGGACCTGGGGTCGCTCGGGGTGCTCGGCATGCACCTGGAGGGCTACGGCTGCGCGGGGATGTCGGCGACCGAGTACGGGCTCGCGTGCCTGGAGCTGGAGGCGACCGACTCGGGCATCCGCTCGCTGGTGTCGGTGCAGGGATCGCTCGCGATGTTCGCGATCTGGAAGTGGGGTTCGGAGGAGCAGAAGCAGCAGTGGCTCCCGTCGATGGCGGCGGGCGAGGCGATCGGCTGCTTCGGCCTGACCGAACCGGACGCCGGCTCGGACCCGGGCAGCATGCGCACCCGCGCGCGGCGCGACGGTGACGACTGGGTACTCGACGGCCGGAAGATGTGGATTACCAACGGAAGCGTCGCCGACGTCGCCGTGGTGTGGGCGCAGACCGACAAGGGCGTGCGCGGTTTCGTGGTGCCCACCGACACTCCGGGCTTCTCGGCGCCGGAGATCAAGCACAAGCTGTCGTTGCGCGCTTCGATCACCAGTGAACTCGTTCTCGACGGCGTGCGGCTGCCCGCGGACGCGGTGCTCCCGGAGGTCACTGGGCTGAAGGGGCCGTTGAGCTGTCTCAACGAAGCCCGCTTCGGCATCGTGTGGGGTTCGGTCGGCGCGGCGCGTTCTTGCTTGCAGGCGGCGATGTCGTACGCCGAGGACCGCACGCAGTTCGGGAAGCCGATCTCCGCGTTCCAGCTGACGCAGCAGAAACTTGTCGACATGACGCTCGAGTACACGAAGGCGTTGCTGCTCGCGATCCACTTGGGACGGCGCAAGGACGCCGGCGTGCTGCGGCCGGAACAGGTCAGCCTCGGCAAGCTGAACAACGTCCGCGAGGCGATCGAGATCTGCCGCACCGCGCGCACGATCCTCGGCGCGAACGGGATTTCGCTGGAGTACCCGGTGATCCGGCACATGAACAACCTCGAATCGGTGCTCACCTACGAGGGCACCGTGGAGATGCACACGCTGGTGGTGGGTCAGGCGATCACCGGGCAGTCCGCTTTCCGCTGAGGTTTGCGCCGAGGGACGGCCATGGCCGCCAGCGCGGCGGCCGCGGCCAGCATCCCGAGCCCGGCGAGCGTCCAGCCGAGGAAGCCGAACGTCAGCACGAGCGGGACCAGCACGATCGGCCCGGTGATGCGCGCGAGCGCGGTGCTGGTGGCGAACAGCGCTTGGTATTGGCCCTGATGTCCTTCGGGTGCAAGGCTGAACGCGAGGTGCCAGGCACCGGCGGAGGCGGTCGTTTCGGCGACGGTGAGCAGGAGCGCGCCCACTAGCGCCAGGACCACCGGGTGCGCGGAAGCTCCGAGCGAGCCGAAGACGGAACAGGCGGCGATCAGGAAGATTCCGCCCACGGCAAGGGATCGGCGGGCCGTGCGGGCGTCGCGGACCTGTCGGCTGATCGGCAGCTGGAGGAGCACGACGAGCACGGTGTTGGCCAGCAGCACCACCGCGGAAGTCCATTGTGGAGCGGAACTGCGCATGACTATCCACAGTGGAAGGGTGACGCTGAGGATCGGCATGGTCAGCTGGGTGATCGCGGCCAGCACTGTCAGGGTGACGTAACGGCGGTCGCGCAAGGCTGGCCAGCCGGTCTGGCGTTCGGTGGGTGCGTCCGGCCCGGCGTGCAGGTACAGCGCGGTGGCGAAGACGAAAAGTCCAGCATCCACAACGAAAACGGTGACCGCGTTCGTGCCTGCGGCCAGGACGAGCGCGCCGATTCCGGAGCCCGCGCCGATGCCGATGTTGACGGCGGTGTGCAGCAGTGCGCGGGCCCGGACTCGGCCTTCGGGAGCCACCACGGTGGCGACGACGGCTTGGCGGCCCGCCGCGAGCGCGCTCTGCCCGCAGGCGAAGAGCGCGCACGCGGCGATGTACAGCGGAACAGTGTGCGCGACGGCGAAAAGCAGCAGGCCCGCGACCGCGGCGACGGTCGCCGCGGCGAGTGCGCGGCGGGCGCCGATCCGGTCCAGCAGCGTCCCGAACGGAACGGTGGTGGTCAGGCTCGTCGCGGCGCCGAGCGACAGCCCGAGCGCCACGATTCCCGCCGGCAGGCCGACCCGGGTGGTGAAGTGGACGGCGGACACGGCCAGCACCGCGCCGTCGCCCGCCGAGGTCAGGGCTTGTGCGGTGGCGAGCCGCCGAATCGCCGTGCGCGCGCTGGTCATGCCGGGCTGACCGACCAGCAGCGGGTCGACACGCCGACCGTGTTCCACATGTTGATCGCGGTGATGAGCGCGATCACCGCGGCCGCGCCCTCCTCGCCGAGTGCCTTGACGGCGTCGGAAACGGTCGACTCGGGCACGTGCGTTTCGGAGAGGCGCGTGACGTCCTCGGTGAGCGCGAACGCGGCCCGCTCGGCAGCGGTGAACAGGCCCGATTCCGCCCAGACGGCGAGCGCGTCGACCCGCTGAGCCGTGACGCCTTCCTTGCGCGCGGCCTGCGAGTGCATGTCGACGCAGTACGCGCAGCCGTTGATCTGGGAGGCGCGGAGGCGGACCAGTTCGCGCAGGCCCGGCTCGATGCCGGCGTGGTCGAGCTGCTGGGTCGCGGCGTCGTCCAAAGTGCTCATCGCACGGGAGAAAATCGGGGCCAGCGCGTCGAAATCGAGGCGCTGTGGGATCGGGACCAGAGTGGGGTTCGTCGTTGTCATGGACCTAGATTAGGTTGCGAATGGACCGAGTTCCTGGCCAATCTGTCGCTAGGAACTCAGTCCATTTGCCAGTGCGTCGGCGGCCAGGGCGAGGGCGCGGGCGGCTCGGGCGGACGACACCGCGCCGTAGCCGATGACGACCCCGGCGCGGTCCGGATCGCCGCCGGGCGCGCGATAGTCGGCAAGTCCTTCGAGGGCGACGCCGAACTGGCGGGCGGCGGCGAGCGTGCGTTCTTCGGCGGCCGCGTCCGGGAGTTCGACCAGGCATTGGAGACCGGCGGCCAGACCGCCTGGCCGCAGCTCCGGGGTGCGTTCGGCGAGGAGTCGGGCGAACAGTTCACGGCGGGTCCGGAAGGTGGCCCGGCGTCGGCGGACGGCGCGGTCGTACTCGTGGGAGTCGAGGAAGCGGGCGAGGACCTGCTGGTGCAGGCCGCTGGGCGTGACGCCGCTGAGGTTGCGCTGCCGGAGCAACTCGGGGAGAAGCTCGGGCGGGGCCACCGCCCACGCGACGCCGACCGCCGGGGCGAGGGCCTTGCTCGACGTGCCCAGGTAGACGACCCGGTCCGGCGCGAGGGCTTGGAGCGCGCCGATGCTGCGGCGGTCGTAGCGGAACTCGCCGTCGTAGTCGTCCTCCAGGATCAGCGCGTCGCGGGAGTTCGCCCATTCGATCGCGGCCCGGCGCCGTTCCGGGGACAGCGGCACTCCGGTGGGGAATTGGTGTGCCGGAGTGAGGAAGACGGCGTCCGCCTGGGTGTCCGCGAGGTCGGCGCCGTCGGAGTCGACCGGGATCGCGACGATCTCCAGCCCGGATTCGGCGATGATGCGCCGGTGCCGTTCGTGCCCGAACTCCTCGACGGCGATCCGCTTGCCGCCGCGGGCGCGAATGCTGCGGCAGGTCAACGAAAGCAGGTCGCCGAAGCCGCTGCCGATGAGGACTTCCGCCGCGGTGACCGCCACGCCGCGAGTCCGGGCGAGGTACCCGGCGAGGGTGTCGCGGAGTTCGGTCGCTCCTTCTGGCGGCGCGTAGGCGAACGCGGAGACCGGCATTTCCGCCAGCGCACGCCGGGTTTGCGCGCTCCATTGGCTGCGCGGGAAATCGCCAGCGTCCGCGAGGCCGCCGCGAAGCTCGTACTCCGGCGGCGATTGTCGTTGGGCCGCAACTGGTTGCGCCTGTCGAGGGAAGCCGGCGATCCAGGTCCCGGCTCCGACGCGGCTCTCCAGCCAGCCTTCGGCGGCGAGCCGGGAGTAGACCTCGGAAACGGTGCTGCGGGCGATGCCGAGGTCCGTGGCGAGCGCGCGCGAGGCGGGCAGCCGGGTGCCGACCGGAAGCCGGCCGTCGACCACCGCCGCACGCAGGGCGGTTTCGAGCGCGTGCGCGGGGCGGGTCGTGGAGACGGGCAGGTAGAGGTCGAGACCCTCGGCCACCGATGCGCGCTTCATGGCCGGACTTTAGCCTGGTGCGTCCACAGTGGGCAGACGTCAGCCGAGCAGCGCCTCGACTTCGCGGTACCGCGCGGGGGAGACCGTCTTCCGTCCAGCGGCCGCGGCCAGCGGGACGGTGCCGAGATCGGTGCCGCGCAGCGCGACCATGACGCCGGACTCGCCCGCGTGCACCGCGTCCGCCGCGCGCAGGCCGAACCGGGTGCCCAGTTCGCGGTCGGCCGCGGTCGGCCGTCCGCCGTCCTGGCTCACCGCGACCGCGCGGGCCTCTTTGCCGGTGTGCCGCGAAATCTCCTCGGACAGCCAGGTCGCGACGCCGTTCGGCACCGGGATCCCGTCCGGGAGCGCGCCTTCGGCGAGCACGACGATCGGCGCCCGGCCTCGCTCGAACCGCCGCGTCACCCGCGCCAGCACCTGGCTCAGGTCGAACGGGCGCTCCGGCCCGACGATCACGTCCGCGCCGCCCGCCAGCCCGGCGTGCAGGGCGATCCAGCCGGAATCGCGGCCGGAGACCTCGACGACCAGCGCGCGCTCGTGCGATTCGGCCGTGGTGCGGCACCGGTCGAGCGCGTCGGCGGCGACCTGCACCGCGGTGTCGAAGCCGAAGGTCGCGTCGGTCGCCATGACGTCATTGCGGATGGTCGCGGGAACGACGACGACCTGGACCCCGTCGGCGGCGAGTTTCGCCGCTCCGGCAACGGCGTCCTCCCCGCCGAGCACGACCAGCGCGTCGAGGCCGTGCAGCGAGTCGCCCGGCTTGACCGGGCCGCGCGACGAGCTGAGCAGCGGACGGTCGCGGGTCAGCGTCTCGTCGATTTCGCGAGGCCCGATCGGCACGGCGCGGTTCTCCCGCAGCCCCGCCCACCCGTCGCGAATCGCGACGATTTCCCAGCCGTACACCTGAATGCCCTTGCGAGCGAAGGCCCGGACCACCGCGTTCGATCCGGGGCAGTCGAGGTCGCCGGCCAGCATGCCGATCCGCATGAGGCGAGAGTGGCATGGCTGAATCGATGAAGCAAGCGGGACGCGGAAACGCCCGGCAGGGTCCACCCGGCCGGGCGTTTCCGTTCTCTTTAGTGGTCTTCCGAGGGGATTACCGTCGCGGACCGGGGTCGCTGAAGCTCGGACGGCCGGTCTCGTTGTGCCCGGCGAACCGGCGCAGGTAGCCCGGCGCGGCGGGGTCGGTCACCGAGATGTCGAACCAGCCGAACGCGGACGCCGTTTCGCACGGCACCCGCCGGGTTTCGCCCGGGCCGAGCACGATCGTCCGGGCGGCGCCGCGGCTGTAGTCGTTGCGCAGCTTCAGTTTCCGGCGCTGGCGGCCCGGGTTCGTGACGGTCAGCGTCAGCAGCGGGGCGCCGTAATTGTTGGTGGACACCGAAACCTCGGGTTCGGAGGTGTCCGCGGTGGTGCCGGTGAACTGGGCGAGGTAACCGTTCGCGCCGGTCACGCGAAGGTCGTAGTTGCCGTGCTCGTCGGTGCCCGGCGCGCCTTCCCAGATGTCGCTGACGGTGTCGTGCGCGGCGACCGTGTAGCGGCGGGGCGAATCGCCGTGCGCGTAGACGTAGAAGTACGCGCCCGCGGTGCCGTCGTTGGTGAACTGCACCGAAATCGAGCGGCCGTCGCGCTTTCCGGCGAGCTGCGAGGTGAACCGGTACGGCAGCGCCCGCGCGGGGCGGACGCCCGGCTCCTGCGTCGGCATGGTCTGCGGCAGCTTCACCGAGAACGGCTGGTTCTTGCTCGGCAGCGGGGTCGGCGTCGGCGTCGCGACCGGTTTGGTCTGCGGGCGGGAGAAGTCGAACGCCGAGGTGAGGTCGCCGCAGACGGAACGGCGCCACGCGCTGATGTTCGGCTCTGCCACGCCGAACCGGGCCTCGAGGAAGCGCAGCACCGAGGTGTGGTCGAAGGTTTCCGAGCAGACCCAGCCGCCGCGCGACCACGGCGACACGACGAGCATCGGCACGCGGGAGCCGAGCCCCGCCGGGTGCTTGCCGGTCAGCGGGACGCCGGCCGGTCCGCCGCCGGTGCCCTTCGGGAGCTTGTCGAAGTCGAGGGTCTCGTCGGGGAGGCTCGCCGCGAGCGAGCGCGAAACGAGGCCGTCCGTGCCGGGCCGGTTGACCAGCGGCGGCATCGGCGGGACGACGTGGTCGAACAGGCCGTCGTTCTCGTCGTAGTTGATGAAGAAGACGGTCTTGCTCCACACCTCGGGGTTGGAGACGAGCGCGTCGAGGACGAGGTTCAGGTAGTACGCGCCGTCGCTGGCGGACGCGGCGGCGTGCTCGCTGTACTGGTACGGCGGGACGATCCAGGTGACCTGCGGCAGCGTCCCGGCCTGCACGTCGGCGCGGAACTCCTTGAGCGTGTGCGTCGAAACGCCCTGCTCGACCAGCGGCCCGGACGCGCCTTCCTGGCGGTGGTACTTCGCGAAGAACTCGAGGCTGTTGTCGGTGTAGTTGTCCGTCGGCTGGCCGGGAATGCCGCTGCCGCCCTGGTAAAGCTTCCAGCTCACGCCGGCTTGCTGCAGGCGCTCGGGGTAGGTCGTCCAGCTGTAGCCGTTGGTGTCCGGCCGCTCCCAGAGGCCAGGCCCGTTCTGCTTGCTGCCGAGGCGGTTCTGCGTGTCGATCGTGCCGGACCACAGGAGGATCCGGTTCGGCGCGGTGTCCGCCGGGACGGAGCAGTGGTAGGCGTCGCAGATGGTGAACGCTTCGGCGAGCGCGTAGTGATACGGCAGCTCGGACCGCTGCTGATACGTCATGGTGAACACGTCCTGCTTTTCGTTCACCCAGCCGTCGTAACGCCCGCCGTTCCAGAGCGGTTCGCCACTGCCCCAGCCGTGGTGCGTGCCGGCGATGTGCTCGCTGGTGCGCAGCGCGTCGAGCGGGAACGGCAGGACGTACTCGGCGTCGTTCGGCAGCCCGCGCCCGTTGTAGCCGGAGGTGCGGACCTTCGCCGGCGGCTGGTAGAACACCGGCCGCCCGTTGGGCAGCAGGTGCGGCCGGGGGTCGCCGTAGCCGCGCACGCCGCGCATGGTGCCGAAGTAGTGGTCGAAGGACCGGTTCTCCTGCATGAGCACGACGACGTGCTCGACGTCCTCGATGGTGCCCGACCGGCGGGCCGGTTCGACCGCGAGAGCCTTCCCGATCGATCCCGGCAGCAGCCCGCCTGCCGCCGCGCCGGCCAGCGAAGCGCCTGCCATGCCGAGAAAATTCCGGCGACTCGTACCCGCCATGTTGCGTTCCTCCACGTGTCCGCGGCGAGACAGCGCCTTGCCCGGAGTTACCGGCCGCCGCTCGCCCGGGGGAGAGCATGAACGAGTTGAGTGTCCCGGATCTGGCGCGCGGGTGAATACTCCGTCCGGGGGCGGTTTGCCGTGGTCCGGCGCGGATTTTTGGTGATCTTGGCGACGGTGGATCCGGTGATCGTCCCGGCACTGTCCGCGACAGTGCGTGGTGCGCCGGGCGCGCGCCGGAAACGGGTTTCCGGACAAAAAAGGCATTGTTCCTTCTTGCCGCATAAGCACTTCGACTGAGCGGGCCGGGATGTGCTTTCCTGGCGGACGGCCTGGAACCTGGGGGTTCCGCCCGGCCCGGACGGAAGAAGGAGCACACACCATGAGCGATCCGTCGCCGAACGGGCCCGGCCCCGCCGCGCGGATCGACCAGATGGTCGCGCAGGCGAAAGCGAAAGCCGAGCGATACCAGGCGATGCAAGCCGCGGCCGGGCAGGTCTCGGTGACCGAGAGCGGCAAGGACGGCCTGGTCACCGTCACGGTCGATTCGTCGGGCAACGTCACCGATCTGCGCGTCTCGGACCGGATCCGGGAGCTCTCCGGCGACCGGATCGCGGCCGCGGTGCTCGGCGTCCTGCGGCGCGCGCAGTCGCGGCTCCCGGAACGGCTGGGCGAGGTCATGGCCGCCACGATCGGCGACGACCAGGCGACGGTGGACACGATCGTCGGCAATTACCGGGCCAGGTTCCCTGAACCCGAACCGGACGAACCGGAATCGCCGGATCCGGGGAACCAGGTCAAGCTCGGCGCACTCGAAGAGGAAGCGGGCGCGCCGGCGCCGAAACCGCCTCCGGTCCGCCGTCAGGCGGCCGATCCCGGCGACGGGGACGACGACTTCGGCCAATCGTTCATGACACGGGGATGAGCGCGGGGGGACGATGGCAGACAACGGTTCCGGCGGCTACCAGGTCCATCCGGACGAACTGGCCACGCACGCGAAGGCGGTCGAACAGGTCGGCAACACGCTGGGGCAGGCGCTGTCCGCGGCCGAACAGGTGACCATGGGCGTGCAGGCCTACGGCATGATCTGCGGCCCGTTGTTCGTGCCGATCGTGCTCGCGGTGAGCGCACCCGGCCTCGCCACGCTCGGGCTCGCGTCCGAGGCGATGAGCGAGGTCTCCGGCGCGGTGAACACGGCGGTCACGACCTATCAGACCGCGGAGCAGAACCACGCGCAGGCCATCGACAAACTGGGGAAGAAGCTTTCATGAGCAATCCGCTGGTGGCGCAGCGGCAGGATTCGACGACCTGGCATTCCGGGATCAGCGTTCTCGACGATGCCGCGGGCGTGTACGACGGCGTGCAGTCCGGTTCCTGGATCGAGGGCGGCATCTCCGCGCTCGGCGCGGGCCTGGACATGCTGACCATCGCGATGAATCCGGTCGGCACGCTGATCTCCTACGGGCTGAACTGGCTGATCGAGCACGTCAAGCCGTTGCAGGACGCGCTGAACCAGCTGGCGGGCGACGGCGACCAGATCGCGGCGTACTCGCAGACCTGGAAGAACGTCGGCGCCGCGACGCAGCAGGCGGCGAAGGACCTGGCCGAGACCGTGCGGAAGGACACCGCGAACTGGCGGGGCGGCGGCGCGGACGCGTACCGGGACAACCTGAAGAAGAAGATCGACCACATCAACGCCGCCGCGACGTGCGCGAACACGATCGGCACGGTGGTGGAGATCGTCGGCGTGGTCACCGCCGCGGTGCGCTGCCTCGTCCGGGACATGATCACCCAGGCGGTCGGCGACTTCATCCAGGACGCGCTGGAAGAGGTTTTCTCGCTCGGGCTCGGCACGCCGGTCGTGGTGGCGCAGGTGGTCGAGCAGGTGTCGGCGTGGATCGAGAAGATCGGCGCGCTGATCAAGAAGCTGATCACCTCGGTCGAGAAGCTGCGGCCGATGATGTCGAAGCTCGAAGAGATCTTCGGCTCGATCAAGAAGGTGCTGTCCGACCTCCACGGCAAGCCGGGCGAGGGCGGCGACGCGACCCATGTCTCGTCCGCGGACGAGCCGCACACCCCGGCGGGCAAGCCGTCGCACGGCGACGGAGCGCATCCGCCGGACGACGGAACCGCGCCCAGCGGCGCGGAACCCGGAGGCGGCGGCCCGCACGACGGGTCGGGGAAACCGGGAGAGCCGGGGGAGCCCAACGCCCGCGACAGCACCGATCCGGCGAAGGACGGGCGGCCCAACGACGGGAAGTGCACCGGCGGCGACCCGGTCGACCTCGCGACCGGCGAAATGCTGATGTCCCAGACGGATGTCGAGCTGCCCGGCGTGCTGCCGCTGGTGCTGCGCCGGACTCACCTGTCGAGTTACCGGCTCGGCCGTTCCTTCGGCTCGTCTTGGGCGTCCACAGTGGACCAAAGAGTCGAGCTGGACGAGAAGGGCGTCAGCTACGTGGGCGAGGACGGGGTCACCCTGACCTACCCGTTGCCCGCCGCGGACGGCTCGCCGGTCGTTCCTTCGCACGGCGTCCGCTGGCCGTTGCGTGCGCTGTCGGCCACCGAGTTCACCGTCACCAGCCCGGCCGACGGGCTGGTCCGGCATTTCCGCGCCGCGCCGGAAAACGTGGCTCCGCAACGGGTTCTGCTTTCCGCGATCGCCGACCGCAACGGGAATAGCGTCACCATCGCCCGGGACGCCGACGGCTTCCCGACTTCGATCGAGCACTCCGGCGGCTACCGCGTCGCGGTCGAAACGGTGGCCGGCCGCATCGTGGGATTGAGCCTGGCCCGCGCGTCCGGCGGCGACATTCCGCTGGCCAGCTACCAGTACGACACCGAGGGCAGACTGACGGCGGTCGGCAACTCCTCCGGACGAGCCCTGCGGTTCGAGTACGACCGGGCGGGCCGGGTCACCACGTGGACCGACCGCAACGGGCATTGGTACACCTACCACTACAACGAGGCGGGCCAGGTCGTCCGGACCGACGGCAGCGGCGGCGCGCTCGCCTGCTCGATCGGCTACGACGCCCGGAACCGGGTCACGACCTACCGCAATTCGCTCGGCGCGGTCAGCGTTTTCCAGTTCGACGCCGAATGGCAATTGGTGCGCCAGACCGACCCGCTCGGCGCGACCACCGCGTTCGAACGGGACAGCTTCGGCAGGATCACCGCGGAAACCGATCCGCTGGGGCACACCACGCGGCACGAGTACGGCCGGACCGAAGAACCTGTCCGGACCATCCATCCGGACGGCAGCGTCACCAGCACGGTCTGCGACGAGCACGGCCTGCCGGTCGCGGTGGTCGACGCCGACGGTGCACAGTGGACCTACCGGCGCGACGAGCGCGGCAATATCGTCGAGGAAACCGACCCGGCGGGCGCGGCGACCCGGTACGAGTACAACGAATCCGGCCACCTGCGGGCCGAAACCGACGCGCTGGGCAACGTCCGTCGCGTCGAGACCGACGCGCGCGGCCTGCCGGTGGCGCTGACCGACCCGCTCGGCCGGACCACGCGGATCGCGCGGGACGAGTTCGGCCGGATCACCGCGGAAACGGATCCGCTGGGCCACACCGTCCGGACCTGGTGGACGGTGGAGGGAAAGCCGCTGGCCCGGACTCGCGCGGACGGGACGGTCGAGCGCTGGCGGCACGACCCGGAGGGCAACTTCGCCGAGTACTCCGTGGGCGAGAGCCCGCTGTTGTCGGTCGCCACGACCCATTTCGACCTGCCTGCCGCGCAGATCGGCGCGGACGGCGGCCGGATCGACTTCGGCTACGACACCGAGCTGAACCTGACCTCGGTCACCAACGCACAGGGCTCGGTCTGGCGCTACGAGTACGACGCGGCGGGTTTCCTCTTCCGGGAGACGGATTTCAACGGACGCGTGACGACCTACGCGCGCGACGCGGCCGGCCGGCTCGCCGGGAAGACCAACGGAGCCGGGCAAAGCATCACCTACGAACGCGATGCCCGCGGCAACATCGTGGCGGCGCGATCGTCGACCGACACCCAGCGCTTCGCGTACGACCGGGCGGGCCGGCTGGTGTCGGCGGCGAACCGGGATTCGACCGTCGAGCTGACGAGAGATGTGCTCGGCCGCGTGCGGGCCGAGACGGTGAACGGCCGGACGGTCGAGTCGGAGTTCGACGCGCTCGGTCGCTGCGTCCGGCGGCGGACGCCGAGCGGCACCGTGACGACGTGGGAGTACGACGCCGCCGGGTCGCCGGTCTCGCTGCGCAACGGCAGCCGGATGCTGAGCTTCGGGTATGACGCGGCGGGCCGGGAAACTGTCCGGACGGCTCCGTCCGGCGTGCGGCTCGCCCAGTCGTGGGACCAGTCGGACCGGCTGGTCGGGCAGTCCGTGCTCGGTGGAGGCGACGACCCGGCGCGGCAGGTGCAGCACCGGACGTTCCGCTACCGGCCGGACGGCGGCGTCGTCGCCATGACCGACCGGATCCACGGCGCGCGCCAGTTCGACCTCGACGGATTCGGCCGGGTCACGCGGGTGCGCGGCGAGCGCTGGTCCGAGCAGTACGCCTACGACGAGGCGGGCAACCTCGCCGGCGAAGGCGCTGAGGCTTGGCGCAGCACCGGGACTTTGCTGCACGACGCGGGCGCGCTGCGCTATCAATACGACGCGCAGGGCAGGGTGGTGCGCAAGCAGCGCGGCGCCGAAGTGTGGCAGTACGACTGGAATGCCGACGACCAGCTGGTCGGCCTGGTCACCCCGGATCAGACCGGCTGGCGCTACCGCTACGACGCGCTGGGCAGGCGGATCGCGAAGGAACGGCACGTCGGCGGCCAGGTCGCCGAGCGGGTCGATTTCGTCTGGGACGGCACGACGCTCGCCGAGCAGACCACCGCCGGGCAGTCGCTGACCTGGGACTACGACCCGTCCTCGCACCGGCCGCTCGTGCAGGTGGAGCGACGGAGCACCGACGAGCGGTTCTACGCGATCGTCACCGACCTCGTCGGCGCGCCGACCGAATTGCTGGACGAGCACGGGGCAGTCGCGTGGTTCGGGCAGAACACGGTGTGGGGCAAGCCGATCGCGCACGGCGGCGACGACGACGACGCCGCTGCGCTTCCCCGGCCAGTACGCCGATCCCGAATCCGGGCTCAACTATAACTATTTCCGGTACTACGACCCGGAAACCGCTCGCTATTTCAGCGCCGACCCGGTGGGCCTCGCCGGCGGGTACTGGCCGCACAGCTACGTGCCCAACCCGCTGACCTGGCTCGACCCGCTCGGTCTTTCGCTGCTCGACGTCAGCAAGAACGGCGTGCGCATCGTGGTGCACGAGTACGACGTCGACAAGCCCGCGCACGCCCACGTCACCGGAGGCGGGGGCCGGGAGGTGCGGATCGGGCCGAACGGCCATCCGATCGACGGCCAGCCGGAGCTTTCCGGCAAGCAGCGGGCCGTGGTGGGAGAATACAAAAAAGAGGTACGGAAGGCTGTCCGCAAGCTCGGCAGGCGAAACCAGGCGGACGAAAAGGCCGAGGAAGAGCGGAAGCAGGCCGCAAAGGGATGTACGAAGTGACGACGTTGCGAGCCGATCTGACCGCGTTGTTCGAGAAGGCCGGGCTGACCGACGTCGAGGTCGACGCGGCGGTCGCGGACGAGCACGTCCGCTCCGCCGCCTACCGTCGCGTCATCGCGGCGGCCGTCGCGCCGGATCCCCGGGAACTGGCCGCGGTGCTGGTGCGGGATCCGGAACCGCTGACGGCCAAGACAGCGGTGGTGGAGCTGGTCGACCACGTCGCGGGGGAGACCGCCGACCCGGCCGAGTTCCGGCGCCCGGCGGCGGGAATCGTGGCGGAGGCGGACCGGCTGGCGCCGGAGAAGGACCGCGAATTCGTCCGGCAGCGGGTACGGGATTGGGAATTGTGGCTGGAGACCGAAAACGGCCGGGTCCCGGAGGTCGCCGACCTCGCCTCGGCGAGCGACTGGATGCAGCGGCGGCTGGCTGATTTCTCCGCTTCGCGGCAGGTGCTGGGATTGCTGGCTGAGCACGGGCGTACCAAGAAGATCCGGAACACCGCCGCGAACCGCGCCAAATCTGCCATGCCCTAGCCCGCATCCCGGCGAGATCGCGCATCGTTTCGGTCAAGCCGAGGGAGCGGCTTCTGCTTCCTCGACCATCTCGACGAGTTCGGCGATGTTCTCCCTAACGGCTTCGTCGCCCGGAAACCATTCTTCGACGGCGGTCGGCAGCTTCTCCCGGATCACCTTCATGATCTCCCCGGCGTGCTCCGCGGAGTAGACGCCGAGCGAGAAGAACGCATAGCCCCCGGCCACGAACTCGCGCAGGGCCGCGGCCAGCGCCTCGTCCTCGACTTCGTCCGCGACGAACTTGAGGACGCGGCGCAGCAGGCCGCGGCTCGGCATCCAGTCGAGGAACTCGAGATCGGCCTTCCCCGGCGGATCGACGATGAAATCAGCGGACATGGGTCACCTCGGGATGAAGACGCAGGACTGGATGAAGTCCGTGAGATTCTGGATCTGCTGGGCGTGCAGGCCGATCGTGTCGACCGGGCGGCGTGGTCGAAGTTCCCATCGCTGCCTGGTTTCGGTCAAGCCGAGGGAGCGGCTTCGGCTTCCTCGACCAGTTCGATCAGCTCCGCGATGTGCTGGCGGGCGCCCTCGTGGCCCGGATGCCATTCTTCGACGGCGGCCGGCAGCTTCTCCCGGATCACCTTCATGATCTCGGCACCCTGCTCGGCGCTGTAGCTGCTCAGGGCGATGAACGCATAGCCCTTGGCCACGAACTCGCGCAGGTCCGCGGCCAAGGCCTGATCCTCGACCTCGCCTGCGATGAACCCGAGAACCCGCAGGAGCATGCCGCGGGAAGGGTTCCAGTCAAGAAATCCCGGGTCGCGCTTGCCGGGAGGATCGACGATGAACACAGCGGACACGAGCCACCTCGCTAGCCGTCAGGAGACCGTGCTCCCCGAAATCACGAACGGCCTGCCGACGAAGATCATCGACAGGCCGGGTGACCAGAACAACCACACTGTGGGCGATACTGGGATCGAACCAGTGACCTCTTCGGTGTGAACGAAGCGCTCTCCCCCTGAGCTAATCGCCCGTTGTGCAACGCACCAGCCTGGGGTGGACTGGAGTGCGCGATACTGGGATTGAACCAGTGACCTCTTCCGTGTCAGGGAAGCGCTCTCCCGCTGAGCTAATCGCGCTTGCTGCTGTGCAACGTGTCGTAAACATTAGCGGACGCCCCGGCGACGCCGCACAGGGGGCCTGGTTTCGGGGACGGCGCTGGTCACTGTCCTGCGTGGACAGTCATGCGCACGCCTTCGGCCAGGCGGTAGGGGCGGGTGTCGACGATGGCGCCCAGCAGGCGGCGCAGGCGCGACACTTCGGCGCGGACGGTGACCAGATGCTCGGCGTCGCCGTAGAGGGCGTGGCTCAGCGCGACCGCGGACAGGCCGTCGCGGCCGGCCTTCTCCAGGCGGACCAGGATTTCCGCGTGTCGTTTGGTGATCGGGCGGCGCCAGCCGGTGTCGCCAGCTTGGAGGCTGAGCAGGGGAGCGGGCGTGAGGTCCAGGTCGAGCCGGACGCTGCGGGCCGTGTCGGCGGGGCGGACCAGCCAGCCGTCGGCGATGGGTTCGGGGAGGCAGGCTCCGAGGCCGGGGACGGCTACGACTTGGCCGGTTTGAGGGGCGGCGATGCGTTCGCCCGCGGAGACGCCGACGCTGTGCGCGACCCAGCCGTCCTCGTCGACGACCAAAGCGGGGCCGGAGGACAGGACAGGTTCAGCCATTTGGCGCAGTCGTTCGAGGCGTTGGCGGTGCGTGCGCCAGAGTTCCGATTCGGCCAGCCGCTTGCCGGTTTCGACCAGGGCGCCGATTGCCGGGTGAAGGGTCAAGGCGGGGCCGCTGATGTCGATGACGCCGAGCAGTTCGCCGGTGCGGGGGTCGTGGATCGGCGAGGCGGTGCAGTACCACGGGTGCTGGTTCTGCTCGAAGTGTTCGCCGGCGAGCAGTTCGATGGGCGCGGCTTCGGCGAGGGCGGTGCCGATCGCGTTGGTGCCGACGCGGGATTCGGTCCATTCGGAGCCTTCGATGAAGCCCAGCGTGTCCGCTTTGCGCCGGACGGCGGACGAGCCTTCGCGCCACAGGATGATGCCGTCGGCGTCGGTGACTACCAGGAGCATGTGCGCCGAATCGGAGGTCGCTCCGACGACCTGGCGGAGGTCTTCGATGACGTGCCGCAGCGGCGAGCCGTGCCTGCGGCGTTCGACCTCGTCGCCGGGCACCGAATCGCGGGCGTTCATCCCGTCGGCGGTGAGGCCGAGGCTCAGCACGCGGGACCAGGAACGCGAGACGAGCGGCCGGGGCGCCGTGGCCGGGCGGCTGCCGCCGATGACGGCCTCGTGCATCCGGACGAGGTCGCGGGCGTGGGTGGGCAGGTTGCGGCCCGGAGGCACCGCACTGTGCACCACCACAGTCACCTCCCGCACCGTCGCGTTAGCCGCCCAGCATAGGTGACCTGCGCCGATGTTTCCATGCACCGGGCGCGTGCAACTCGCTGCAACCCTTGCCGCGCCCGTCGTCCGGAGAGTGTGATCGGCGCTACACCACGACAGCGACGTCCGAGGAGTAGCGATGACACAGACAGTCGACCGGATCGCGGAGGCGAGCACGCCGCAGGCCCGGGTCGAGGACTGGCTGGCCCGGTTTGAGGCCGCGCTGACCGCCCGCGACGTCGAGGCCGCCGCGGCGTTGTTCGCCGTCGATTCCTACTGGCGCGACCTGGTTTCGTTCACCTGGAACCTCAAGACCGTCGAGGGCCGCGACGGGGTCGCGGGCTTGCTCGGCGGCTGTCTGGAAGCGACGGACCCGAGCGGATTCCGCACCTCCGAACCGGCGACTGAAAGCGACGGCGTCACCGAGGCGTGGATCGAGTTCGAGACCGCCGCCGGACGCGCGAAAGGGCATCTGCGGCTGAAGGAGGAGGGCGCGTGGACGCTGCTCACCAGCCTGCGCGAGCTGAAGGGTTTCGAGGAGTCGCAGCGGGAACGGCGGCCCAAGGGCGTCGAGCACGGCGTGGTCCGCGGCCGCCGGTCGTGGGCGGAGAAGCGGGCCGAGGAGCAGGAGACGCTCGGCTACGGCGAGCAGCCCTACGTCGTCGTGATCGGCGGCGGGCAGGGCGGGATCGCGCTCGGCGCGCGGCTGCGCCAGCTCGGCGTGCCCGCGCTGGTGGTGGAGCGCAACGACCGGCCCGGCGATTCGTGGCGCAAGCGGTACAAGAACCTCTGCCTGCACGACCCGGTCTGGTACGACCACCTGCCCTACCTGCCGTTCCCGGAGAACTGGCCGGTGTTCGCGCCGAAGGACAAGATCGCGGACTGGCTGGAGATGTACACGCGCCTGATGGAGGTGCCCTACTGGACGCGCTCGGCGGTCACCTCCGCGGTCTGGGATGACGACGCGAAGCAGTGGCACGTCACGGTCGACCGCGACGGCGAAGAAGTGGTCCTGACGCCGAAGCATGTGGTGTTCGCGACCGGGATGTCCGGCAAGCCGAATCTGCCGTCGTTCCCCGGAATGGACGAGTTCGAAGGCGACCAGCACCACTCGTCGCAGCACCCCGGACCGGCCGCGTACGCGGGCAAGAAGGCGGTCGTCGTCGGCTCGAACAACTCGGCGCACGACATCTGCGCGGCGCTGTGGGAGCACGGCGCGGACGTGACGATGGTGCAGCGCTCGTCCACGCACATCGTGAAGTCGGATTCGCTGATGGACCTCGGCCTCGGCGACCTGTACTCGGAGCGTGCGCTGGCCGCGGGCGTCACCACCGAGAAGGCCGACCTGATCTTCGCGTCGATCCCGTACCGGATCATGCCGGAGTTCCAGATCCCGGTGTACCAAGCGATCCACGAGCGCGACGCGGACTTCTACGCCCGGCTCGAGGCGGCGGGCTTCAAACACGACTGGGGCGACGACGGTTCCGGCCTGTTCATGAAGTACCTGCGCCGCGGCTCCGGCTACTACATCGACGTCGGCGCTTCGGAGCTCGTCGCCAACGGCAGCATCAAGCTCGCGCACGGCCAGGTCGACCACTTGACCGCGAACTCGGTGGTGCTGTCGGACGGCACCGAGCTGGAGGCCGACGTCGTCGTCTACGCGACCGGCTACGGCTCGATGAACGGCTGGGTCGCCGATCTGGTCGGGCAGGAAACCGCGGACCGGGTCGGCAAATGCTGGGGCCTCGGCTCGGAAACGACCAAGGACCCGGGCCCGTGGGAGGGCGAGCAGCGCAACATGTGGAAGCCCACCCAGCAGGAGGGATTGTGGTTCCACGGCGGGAATCTGCACCAGTCGCGGCATTACTCGCTGTATCTGGCGCTGCAGCTGAAGGCGCGGTTCGAAGGCCTTGAGACGCCGGTGTACGGGCTGCAGGACGTGCATCACCTGTCTTGACGCGGTGAGGGAAACCCGGTGGCTGCCTTGAGAGCGGCCACCGGGGTTTCTTTGTAGCCTGGCAGCCGGGCGGCGGCACCTCGGCTCCCCCGCCGGCCACCTGACCAGTGAGGACGAGCGATGACGCGTATTCACGACCTGCTTCGCACCGCGCCCGCGGACGCCGTCGGCTGGACCGCCGGTTCACGCGACCTCCGGATTTCCGAGATGGACGCGTGGTCGGACCGGATCGCCGCCGACTTCCTGCGGCGTGGAGTGCGGCGCGGCGACCGGATCGCGGTCAACGGGCGCACGACGCCGGAATGGCTGGCGGTGTACTTCGCCGCCGCGAAGATCGGTGCCGCGGTGGTCGGGCTGAGCCCTCGATACCGGGAAACCGAGTTCGCGCACATCCTCAACGATTCCGGCGCACGGCTCGTGGTGACCGAGCCATCGGCGGGCGAGGTAGATTTCCTTGCCCTGCTGGGAAAACTGGAACTGCCCGGCGTTTCCGTCGTGACCTTCGCCGAACTGGGCTCAGCGGAGCCTGACGAAGCGCTGGCCGCCGCCTCGGCCGCAGTCGAAGACGACGACCCAGTGATGATCATCTACACCTCCGGCACCACCGGCCGTCCCAAAGGCGCGACGCTGACTCATCGCGGCCAGCTGGCGTCGGCCGCCGCTGAAGCCGATCACCTCCAGTTGAGCCCCGCCGACGTGCTGCCGGTGGCCGTTCCGCTGAATCACGTCAGCGGCATCACCTGCTGCGTCCTGTCCGCTTTGGTCGCGGGCAGCCGGACGGTGCTGCTGCCGTCCTTCGACGCCGGGGCCGCCGCCGATCTGTTCCGGACCGCTGGCCTGACGATGTGGGTCGGCGTGCCGACGATGCACACGCTGCTGCTGAATCACGAGCGTTTCGCCGGTATCGACACGTCCGCGATCCGCGTGGTGGTCACCGGCGGCGCGAACGCGGAACCGGCTCTGCTGCAACGGCTTACGGCTGCGTTCCCTAAGGCGACCGTGATGAACCTGTACGGGCTGAGCGAGGTTTCCGGCGCTGTCGTGATGACGCCGTGGGGTGCCAGCACGGAAGCGACCGAAAGCTCGATCGGCGTTCCTTTCCCTGGGGTGGAAGCAAAAATCGCCTCTCCCTCCGGGGAAGCGCTGCCGGTGGGCGAAACCGGCGAGCTTTTGTTCCGGACGCCGTCGATCATGGCTGGCTACCACAATCTGCCGACGGAAACTGCGGCTGCGGTCGACGCGGACGGCTGGCTGCACACCGGCGACATGGCCCGCGCGGACGAGGACGGGTACCTGACGTTGCACGGCCGCGCCAAGGACATGTTCGTCCAAGGCGGATTCAACATCTATCCGATCGAGGTGGAGAACGTCCTCGCCGCGCATCCCGGGGTCCTGATGGCTGCCGGAGTCGGCGTTCCCGACCCGGTGCTGGGGGAGATCGGCCGGTATTACGTTGTCCCGGCACAAGATTCGGCGGTCACCGAGGCGGAGCTGAAGGAGTTCTGCGCGGGGAAGGTGGCGGACTACAAGGTCCCGCGCCAGATCGTGCTCCGGCCCAGCCTGCCGCTCACGCCGTCCGGAAAGGTGCAGAAAGCAGCCCTGCGCACGGAAAACTAGACGTTCGCCGTGACCGCGTCCTGGATCACCCGCGCGGCGTCGGCGAACGCACCGGGATTCGGCCCGGCGTAGTTGAGCCGGATGAAGCGTCCGGTCGGTTCGGCGGGGAACCATTCGTCGCCGGGGCCGATGACCACGCCCGCGGACTCGCAGTCGCGGACGACGTGTGCTAGGTCGACCGTTCCGGGCAGCCGCGCCCAGAGGTTCAGCCCGCCCTGCGGCACGGATTCGACGTGCACTGCGGGCGCGTGCTCGCGAAGGCCGGTGAGCAGCAGGTCGCGGCGGGTCTTGAGCTGGTGCCGCACTCGTCGCAGGTGGGTGCGCCACGCAGGCTGGGTCACGACGTCGAGCGCGACGGTCTGCAGCACCGTGCTGACATACATCGACTCGGCGAGCGTGTCGACGAGAATCCGGTCGCGCGCCGGGCCGCGGGCGATCAGCGCGGCGACGCGGATCGCGGGGGAGACGCTCTTGGTGAGGGAGCGGAGGTAGACCACGTGACCGTCGTCGTCGCGGCCCGCGAGCAGTTGCGGTTCCGCGGTGATGCCGAAATCGTGCGCGGAATCGTCCTCGATCAGGAACGCGCCGTGCTGGCGAACGGTGTCGAGGACGCGGCCGGCCAGGTCGGGAGACCACAGCGCACCGGTCGGGCTGGCGAAACTGGGCTGCGCGTAGAAGGCCCGCGCGCCCGTTTGCTCGAACGTCCTGGCCAGCACGTCGGGATCCGGTCCGTTCGGGCCGCTCGGCACCGGTACCACCGCGACGCCCGCTTTCGTCGCCGCGAGGATCGCGCCCCAGTACGTCGGCGATTCCAGCAGCAGCGGCTGTCCCGGCCCGACCAGCGCGCGGAACGCGGTGACCAGGCCGCTCTGGCTGCCCGGGGTGATCACGACGTCCCGTGGCGTGACCGGCGCGATCCCGGCCGCCGTCACCGCGCGGAGTTCCGCGGCGAACCAGGCCTGCAATTCGGGAACGCCCGCGGTCGGCGGCCTTCCGACCAGGGCCGCGGTCCGTGCCGCCCGGGAGAACGCACTCCGGACGAGCCGCTCCGGCAGCAGCTCGGGGTCGGGATAGCCGGAATGAAGCGCTACTGAGTTAGTGGAGGCCGGCTGCAGCGACGCGGGATGCTTGAGCACTCCGTGCCCCGGCGTTCCGAGCGCGGCGGTCTGCCAGCTGTAATCGCCGGTCCCGGTGGCGGGCGCCGCGCGGACGAACGTGCCGACTCCCGGCAGACTCTCCACCAGCCCTTGGGAAGACAGGCTGCGCAGTGCTTTCTGGACAGTCACCGGACTGGCCGAATACCGCGCGACCAGCTCCCGCGAGGACGGCAGCTTCGCTCCGGCCGGTGCGGTGCTGATCCACTCGCGCAGTGTCGAAGCGATCCGGGAGCTGCTATCGTCGGACATGAAACTGAAGGATAGCGCTACTCTCCCGGCGGTACCGGCGCTACCCCGGGCCGGTCTCTGGTGGGGGCTGCTCGGTGTCGTGGCGTTCTCGTTCACGATGCCGTTCACGCGGCTCGCCGTGGAAAACGGCGGACTCTCGGCGATGTTCATCGGCTCGGCCCGGGCAGTGGTCGCCGCGGTGCTCGCGGCCGTCGCGCTGAGCGTCACCAAACAACGCCTCCCGCGTGGCGCCCAATGGTTCCGCCTCGCCGTCGTCGCCGGTGGCGTGGTGATCGGCTTCCCGCTGCTGACCTCCTACGCCCTCACCACCGCGTCCGCCAGCCACGGCGCTGTCGTCATCGCGCTGCTCCCCGCCGCGACGGCCGTAGTAGCGGTCCTCCGCACGCGCGAACGTCCACCCGCGACTTTCTGGGCGTTGGCCGCGGTGGGCGCCGTCGCCGCGATCGGCTTCGCCGTCCTGCAAGGCGGTGGCCTCAGCGGTCTGCAATGGTCGGACGCGCTCTTCTTCGGCGCAGTATTGGCCGCCGCCGTCGGCTACGCGGAAGGCGGTCTGCTCGCGCGGGAACTGGGCGCGTGGCAAACCGTTTCGTGGGCGCTGGTGGTCGCTTCGCCGCTGATGGTCGGGTTGACCGTCGTGTCGGTGGCGAGCCACCCTCCACATGCGACAGTCGGGGAGTGGGCCGCCTTCGCGTATTTGGCGGTGGTGAGCATGTATTTGGGCTTCTTCGCGTGGTACCGGGGGCTGGGTCTGGGGCCGATGACGCAGGTCAGCCAGGTGCAGTTGGTGCAGCCGGTGCTGAATCTGTTGTGGGCAGCGATCTTCCTTGGCGAAGAGCTGACCTGGCAGACCATCCTGGGCGGCCTGGCAGTGGTGGTGTGCGCGGGAAGCGCGGTGCGGGTGCGGACCGCTCGTCCTCCGGTGCGGGCGGCAGTCGAGGGTGCTTAGTGCTCTCGCTTGCCGGACAGACCCAGCCCAGGACCGTTCTTTGACCGGTCAGCTCCAGTAATCGCGGTCGGGCAGCCGGATCCAGGCGTCCGGCGGTCCGATCACCGAACGGTTGTCGACCGGCCGCAACCCCGCGTAGGCGAAGCAATAGGCGAGTGCCTCATCCTCGTACAGGCAGGACAGCAGCACGTCGCCCTGCTCGCTCGGCTCGCCGCCGGGGTGCAGGTCCCAGCCGATGACCTCGCCGTCGCGGAGGATGCTGCCCTGGTTGCCGCTCTTGGGATTGGCGTACATGCCGTAGCAGATCGTGCCCGCCGACAGGGCCTTGGTGACGCCAGGCATTTGCGGCCCGTATCCCCAGGGCTGTGCGAGGACGCATCCGCCCGGCACGTCAGTGGCCCACATGGTCAGAATGGTGTTGTCGTCGTTGAACGGGTCTTCTTCCCACGCGGCCTCCAGTTCGTCCCGTTCGTGGAGGACCTCCGCGGAAAGCCTGCGCACCGCTTCGGCGACGTCGATGCCCGCGACGCAAGCGATGCCCAGCCCCTCGAGGTGCTGATCGCCGAGCGCGGCGATCAGCCGATGGCTTTCCTCGACGATCGCGGTTTCCTCCGGCGTCAACGAAACTCCCAAGTCTGGCAACTCCGGCGTCGGGCTCGTCAGGCTCAGCCGTCCCGGCGACCAGCCCGACATCATCTCCAGCAGCGGATCCGCGCCCGCGGCGACGAGCGCGCGGGCGTTGTCCGGCCGGTGTGCGGCCACTGCCCGCCACAGCGCGGTCCGGCCGCCCGACAGCGCGTCCACGTCGTGCACCCGCCGCGCCAGTTCGGCCACGACCTCCGTTGAGCCGTACTCGGCCGCGGCGTGCAGCGGCGGCCCGGGCCACCCGTCGCCGACGTTCGGGTCGGCACCGTTTTCCAGCTGGGCTCGCACCTCGCCGAGATCCGTCCAGCTTTGCCAGCCGAGGCCGGTCCATCCCCCGTCACTGCGCATGCCGGACAGCATGCCGGATCAGCCGTGCGCCCGATACGTCCGCCCGAGATGATCCTGAAGCCGCGCATGGCGAAACTGATACACCGCCCCAGCCTGCCGCAACACCCCGCGCCGGTACGCGTCGTCCAGAAACGCCGTCACCGCCCAAGGCAGCCGGCCGGTCAAGGGCAGCCAGATCCGCGCCAGCAGCACCCACTGTCCCCAAGCCGTGAACGCCAGCACGTAAGAAAGCCCGCCGCCCAGCCCTCCGACGGCTCCGATGAGCAGCCCCGACGACAGCGGCCAGCGAAGCGGCCCCAACGGACCTTGCAGCAGCTCGACCAGCGCCCACCCGCCGAAAGCGATGGCGAGGGCGACCGTCGGCACCAGAATCAGCAACTGGCGCAACGCAGTCGTGCGATTCGTGGCCAGCAGACCGAGCGGAGTGGCGGCCGAGCCGACGTCCAGCGGGATCTCCAGCGCGGCCATCAGCCCGAACACGAGCCCGGCCGCCAACCCGAAGATGAGTCCGTAGACCAGCGTCGGGACGAGCATTTTCTCCACCAGGGACTTGCCGTCCGGCGGAAATCCGAAGAGCAGGCCGTGCAAAGCCGTGTTCACCGGGCCGTAGCCGAGCCCGATCACGAAGCCGCCCAGCAGGGCGGTGCCGAGCCGGGCGGCGTAAGCGCGGACGAAGTGCCGTCCGGTCCGACGTCGTCCCCGCAACCGGATCTGCACGCGCGACGGCTCGATCGTTCTTCGGCCGCACACGATCATCAGGCCGTAGACCAGCCCGAAGGCAAGGCCGACCATCGGCCCGATCAGGAGGCCGTCCATCAGGCCCGCGCGGAAGGTGAACGCGGTCCCGCGGCCGATCAGGTCGAGCGGGACGAAGACAAGCCAGTTCAGCACGGCGATCGCCAGCGTCGAAGCCACGACGACGGCGAGGATCCGCGACGACCGGCGCAGCGAATCGCCCAGCTGCCACCAGGCCAGATCGTGGTCGTCGAGCTGGCCGACGTGCTGGGCGAGAAAGCCCAGCCACCGCTGGGCGCGTCCGGGATCCCAGCTCCGGAGCGGGCGCGCCAGATGCGGGGGCCGGTGCTGGTACACGGTGGGCACGAAGCTGGCCAGCAGATGGTCTTCGAGGGCGTCCGAGGTCGGAAACCGGGCGGTGTCCAGCAAAACCGCCGGGTCCCGGCCAGGGACATCGCTGTAGACGGTGCGCGCGAGGCCCGCCATCAGCGGCGTTCGCAACGCCGTCGCCAGGCGTCCGCCGGGATGCTCGCGCACCTCGGCGAGCACCGGGCCCCACGGGTTTCCGTCGCGGGAGGTCGTGCGGGGCAGGTAATTCGCGACATCCGTCGGGGTCAGGTCGAGCAGTTCCACGCCCGCGGCCGAGGTCGGCACGTCGGTCGCGGCGACCGCCGTCTCGTATTCGCCGGGACGGCTGGTCAGCAGGAACGGCAGCGAGGTGGCGCTGAGCGCGGCCAGCGCGGCGGCGTGCAATCCGCCGGAGATCTCGTCGAATCCGTCCAGAACCGGGAGGACGCACCCGGTTTCGACCAGTTCGGCGGCCAGGGAAGCGGTCAGGCCGGGGTAGTCGGGGTAGTCCTGCGGCAGCCGTTCGATCAGCCAGTCGCGCAGCGTGCGGGCCGTCGGGTCCCACGAGCTGACGGCGAAGACCGTCGGCACCGGTTCGCCGGCGGCGCGCGTCCGGAGACAGCTCAGCACGAACCGCAGCGTCAGGATCGTCTTCCCGGAACCGGCCCGGCCGAGGACGACCAGCCGCCCGGACGGGATCCGCCGGTAGACGTCCGCGATGTCGTCCAGTTCGCCGTCCAGCTTCAGCGGTTCCGCGGCCCCGCCGGGCGGGACGTTGCGGATGTTGTCCCAGCGATCGGTCAGCCGTTCGGACGCCAGCTGCCAGCGCACCGGCAACGGGAACGGATCGTGGACCCGGCATTGCTCTTCTTCGCGTTGCCAGCGAGAAGCGACCACCAGCGCGAATTGGTCCGCGGCCTCGGAAAGCGCGCTCCGGATTCGCGGAGGCTCGATCTCTTCCGGCGCGGGCGAGACGCCGAACTCGGCCAGCAGCGCGCGACGCTCGGCCGTCGTGGATCCCAGCGCGTCGGCCAACAGCTTCACGGTGCCCATCCGCGGATCGATGGGTTTGCCGTTCTCCAGCCGCCGGATAGTGCTGACGCTGACCTCGGAGCGTTCCGCCAATTGCTCTTGCGTCAACCCGGCCTGCCGCCGCATCTCCCGCAGCAGAACGCCGGCCCGGCTCGTCACCGCGGAGACCCCTCACTGTGCGCCGCTTTCCCGCAAATGACCTTACCGCGCGGGCCGGTCATCTTTGACCGGCTTGTGCTCTGGCACCCCGACCTGCGCGAACGCGACCATGATCGGCACCGGCTCCCCGCCCGGTCGCCTCGTCGGAAGAGAGAGAAGGAAACCGGGTATGGCCGCCGATTACCGGTACTGGTGCGGCGAATGCGGCTATCGGACGCCTTGGCTCACGCGGGCCGACAGCGCCGAGCAGCGAACGCGCCACTACGCCGAGTGCCATCCCGGGGTTCCGCCAAGGGGGCAGGCGGAGCGCCGCCGGTCGGCCAGCGGCGGGGTCGGGTGCCTGGTGCTGGTGGGCGTGCTGCTGCTGATCGTCGTGGCGGTGGCCGTCTGCCGGTACCAGTTCAGATAACTCCGGAACCCTTCGAGCGAAGGAGAGATTTCGTGCGCACACTGAGACGGACAGCCTCGGTATTGGCGAGTGTCGCCGTCGCCGTGGCACTGGCCGCACCGGCATCCGCGGCCGACGCCCACGCCGACACCCAGGCTGTCCTCAACGCCTATCAATCCCACGCCGGACCTGGTGCCGCCGTCTACGCGGGCAACGCGTCCGGGTCGTGGCACCTGTCCGCCGGCAGCGCCACGATCACTGGAGCCGCGCGTCCGCTGGAGCCGAACGAGCACTTCCGCATCGCCAGCCAGACCAAGACCTTCACCGCGTCGGTCGTCCTGCAGCTCGTCGACGAGGGCAAGGTCGTGCTCGACGCGCCGATCGAGCGGTACCTGCCCGGCCTGGTCGACGGCAACGGCTACGACGGGAACCGGATCACCGTCCGGCAGCTGCTCCAGCACAACGCCGGAATCCCCGCCCCGGATGTGGTGGCCTGGGCCCAGAAAGCGGCCGGGCTCGTCAAACCGGACGGCAGCATCGGTCTTCGCGACCTGGTCCAGGTCGGGCTGCGCAATTTCCCGCCCGCGTCCGCGCCCGGCACGAGCGTGCTGTACTCCAACCTGGGCTACCTGATCAACGGCCTGCTGATCGAGCAGGTCACCGGAATGTCCGTCGGCGACGCGATCACCTCCCGGATCATCGACCGGCTCGGCCTGGCGCAGACCAGTTTCCCGCGCGCGGGCGATCGTTCTCTCCCCGCGCCGTATCTCGCCGGGTACCGCGGGGTCCGGGCGGGCCCGTTCTTCTTCTGGACCGAGACGACCTCGGCTCCGGTCATCTCCGAACCGTCGATCGAAAGCTCGGCCGGCGCGGTCGTCTCGACGCTGTCGGACCTGTCGGCGTTCTACCGCGCGCTGCTCGACGGCAAGGTCGTCTCCCCGGCCGCGCTGGCCGAGATGCGCCGGACGATCCAGGTTCCGGTGCACGATCCGAACTACGTCGGGCTGGGGCTGGGCCTGCAGGCCATCACGCTGTCCTGCGGCGGGGAAGCGTGGTTCCACAACGGCCTCGCGGCGTCCGGCTACAGCTCGTTGACCGCGGTGACCGACGACGGCCGGTACGCCTCGATGATGACCAACGCGTGGGAGCTGACGAGCCTCCGACCCTCGCCGGTCGATGTGATCGACTCCGCTCTCTGCGGCAGCAGGAAGTGAACCCTACGAATCAAGGAGCGTGTGTGCGCACCCGAAGTTTCCTCGCCGCGATCGCGGTGGTCGTCCTGGCGGTCACCGGCGCGGCCGGCGCCTCGGCCGAGACGGCGAAACGGGTCTTCAACTCGATGCAGATCCTGTTCGACCTGAACAGCCCCGACCATTTCTGCACGATCGGGGCGGTCGGCACCGACAAGTACGACCGGAGGATCGCCGTCTCGGCGGGGCACTGCCTGCAGGATCCGCCCGGGCAGAAGTACTCCGACCGGGACATCCCGGAGAACATCCAGCCGGTCTACGACCGGGCCGACACCGGGTTCGGCCCGATCGGCTACGTGCGGTACTTCAAGAGCCGGGAAGGCTCGATGACCGGGCACCCGACCAAGGACTACCTGATCATCGAGCTGGTGCCGTCGGTGACGCTCTCCGCACAGGGGCCGTACCTGAAGCAGACCGGCGAAATGGAAGTCCCCGACGGGCAGCCCAGCCCCAACGCGCTCACCCCGTCGCTGCCCGCCGAACGCCTCCTTGGCGCAGCGCTGAACAACAACAACGAACTCGTGGTGTCGGGGCAGCTCGGTGTCTGGTACGGCCGGATCACCAGCAACGCCAACGGCGTCTACCAGTCCTGGGCCAAGCACCAGGGCGGCGACTCCGGCGGCCCGGCGATCTGGCACGCGCCCGGAACCGAATATCCCGGACAGGGCAACAACTTCCAGGCCGCCGGCCCCTGGGCGGGCATCACCAAGGCGGTCATCCTGGGCGTCCCGCAGTATGCCTACACCAGTTCGGCGAACATCCTCGCCGACCTGCGTGCCCGCGACGCCGCGCACCCCGGCACCTACGGCGCCGGTTTCCAAGTGACCCAGAACCCGTGACTCCCGCTACCGAGAAAGTGACCATGAGACCGTTGTTTACGCGCACGCGCGCCCTAGTGTCCGCCGTCGCAGCGGTGCTGGCCTTCAGCAGCCCCGCCCACGCCGACACCCCTGCTGTGCCAACCATGACCGACGGCTACGGCCTCACCCAAGTCGGGACCCCGCAAGGCACCGCGACCAACTTCGTCCTCACCGTGACGACTCCGGCGGTCTCGGGACAGCACCACATCCGCGTCATCGTCCCGAGCAGCTATTACACCGACACCGCCAAGCGCTACCCGGTGTTCTACTTCCTGCACGGCGTCGGCGACGATCCGAGCAACCCGTATCTGGCGTACCCCGCGATGCTGGCCAGCCAGAAGATGATCACCGTGATTCCCGACGGCGGGTTCCGCGGCTGGTACACCGACTGGGTCCGCCAGGACACCGCCGCCGGGGCGCAGAACTGGGAAACCTTCCACCTCAACCAGGTGATCCCGTTCATCGACGCCAACTTCCGGACCATTGCCGCGAAGCAGGGCCGAGCCGTCGGCGGCCTGTCCATGGGCGGTTTCGGCGCACTGCACTACGCCGAGGACCGTCCCGAATTGTTCGCCCAGACTGTTTCGCTGTCCGGCGCGATCGACTTCAACCTGTACTGGGTCCGTACCGCGATCCGCGGCACGTTGTCCAACGTCGGTTTCGCCATGTCGGGCACCTCCGGCTCCGGCGAGACCGCCGGCGGCAGCGGATTCGGCCCGGCCGTGCCGACCGACTCCGCCTTCGGGCCGCTCAACGAGGCGGGTGACCTGTCCGCCGCGCTGGCCCACGGCCCGGTCGCGAACGCCGGGAAACTCGCCACGGTGGGGGTTTCGCTCTACACCGGCTCCGGCAACGGCAATCCGATCAACGTGCTGCTCGACGAACCCGCGTTCGCCGAGTCGGTCACCGAGGCCGCCCAGCAGAACGTGAAGGCAGCCCTCGACAAGGCCGGACATCCTTACTACGCCGTGGATTACGGCAACGGCAAGACCTGGGGACCGAACTGCCAGGGCAAGCACACGGCCGGTTGCTGGGGTCAGGACCTGGTCGACTACCTGCCGCGGCTGGAGCAGGCTTTCGCTGCTGCGTAGGGGAGCGCCCAAGGTCCGTGAAGGGCTCCTTGAGGGAATCAGATTCCCTCAAGGAGCCCTTCAC
>NZ_JBHZAG010000074.1:0-51312 GCF_042754125.1 Amycolatopsis sp. NPDC059235 | reverse complement strand
CCCTCAGGGTTCCCCTCACGACCATCGCCGGTCCGCGAAGGGCCCCTTCACGGAATCAGATTCCCTCAAGGAGCCCTTCACAGCCCACCCGCTCGCTCGATCGCTCGCTCGCCGCCGCGATGCGCCCCAACGCCACATTCGGTGCATCCCACGCACCCAATGCGGCATTCGGTGCGTCACATGCACCCAATGTGGCATTCGGTGCATCCCACGCACCCAACGCCACATTCGGTGCGTCACATGCACCCAATGCCACATTGGGGCGCAAGCCCCGCCCCACCGCGACCCGCAGCCAACGCACCCACCCATGGAAGCACCCACCCCACCCCCAACCCCGATACGAAGCCTCCTCTGCGGTTCGGGGGTGCTTGTCAAGGCATCTTTCCCGCCTTGACAAGCACCCCCGAACCGTCAGCACAATCAGCTTCGGGGTGGTGGCCCCACCCGAGCGGGCGCAATGTCGCCGCCAGGCGACGAGCCGCCAGCGAAAGAACTCAGAGACTACCCAGCCACCCCTCCACAGCCTTAGCCGTAGTCTCCACATCCGAATCCACAATACTGAAATGATCCCCCGGCACAGTAACCACACCATCCGCCTGATCCCAGGTAGTCCGCCACAACCCAGGATCCTCCTCCGCCCGCTCAACAGAATCCCCAGCGATGACAAACCGCCGATCCGGCCGAACCAACACCACCGGCGAAGAAACCTCAGGCAACCGAACCCCGTCCAGCAACCCGAGATAATAAGCCATAGCAGTCAACTTATCCCGGTCAAACGGCCCGAACTGCTCCTCCCGCTCAACCATCCCCGCAGCCATATCCCGAACAGTATCCCCAGCATCCCCGCCGTCCATGGAATAACTGTCCAAAAGAACAACCCCAGCCGCCTCAACCCGCGCAGCCAGCGCATAAGCCAGAACCCCACCAGAAGAATGACCCACGAGAACAAACGGCCCATCCCCGGAAAGCCGAACACTCTCCGCCAGCACATCCAGCAGGGCATCCAAATCAGCAGGCAACGACTCCCCAGCCACAAACCCCGGCGTAGGCAAGGCAGCAACCCGCCGCACCCCCCGGAACCGAGCAGCCAGCTTCGCGTACTGATAAGCCCCACCCATCCCAGCCGGAGTAGGAACCGCCAGCAACCTCAACTCGGCAGGCCCATCAGAAAGCTCCACCGGCCGAGGCTCCTCCCGAAGCTCACCCACCGTCCGGAACGTAGGCCGTAGCCGAGCCGCCGCCCCCAGCAACGCAAGACCGTTCTCCACCTGCCCGCCCCGGACAGCCTCGAAGAACATCTCCGTAACCGGATCCCCGCCAACCTCGGCCGCGGGCCCGGTCAACACGGACAGCAAATGCTTCGCCAACCCCGCCGGCGTCCGATGATCGAACGCAACAGACGCAGGCAACGAAACCCCCGCCACCCCACCGATCCGATTCCGCAAATCAACCGCGGTCAGCGAATCGAACCCGATCTCCAAGAAGTGCGCGTCCTCGTCAAGCTCGGCGGTATCGGCATACCCCAGCAGCCCGGCAACCTGCTCCAGCACAAACGTCCGCAGCCCCGGCTCAGTCAACTCCAGCTCCGAGACATCGTCAGCCACCGCACGCCGCTTCTTCACCGCAACCTGCGTCGACGCAACCGCCCCCGGAGCCACGAGCTCCCGCAAAGTCACCGACTCAGCCACCGCGACCGGCCGTCCGGAACGATCAGCGAACAACACCGCCACCCGATCGTCGCCAAGCGGAGCCACCCGAACCCGCAACTTCGCCGCCCCAGTGGCGAACAGCCGGAAGTCCCGCCACTCCACCGCGTCTCCGCCCACAGTGGACAGTGCCGCGTCAAGAACCGCCGGAGACAGCCCAAACCGCTCGTCCGGAGCAACCTCAATCTCCCCGAACACCACCCCGTCGACAATCCAAGCAGCATCCAGCCGCCCAGCCGCCACCGATTCCGCCCCAGCAGGCGGCCACTGGCCAAGTCCCTCCGGCTCACCGCCATCGTCGACAGCCACAACTCCCTCAGCATGCCGAATCCACGCACCGTAGTGTCGCGAATGGACAGTCACCGAACGCTGCCCAACGCCATCCGGCTCGCCAACCACGAGCTGCACATGCTCAGAAGCCAACGGCGACTCGACGGCCAACCGCACCAACCGCCCGCACCCGACCTCGTCGCCGGCGCGGACTGCCAACTCCACAAACCCGGCGACCGGGAACACCTCATCAGCAGGCAAAGTCCCGCTCAACACCACCGTGGACGATCCGGCAACAGTCAACGCAGGACCGAACAATGTCGCAAGCCCAGTCCCCGCAGCCCGCCGAGCCTCCATGTCCACCGACGGCCAGTACCGCGTCCGATGGAACGCATACGGCGGCAACGGAACAGCAGACGCGGCTCGCCCGGAGAACATCCGCCGGACCTCCAGCCCAGCGCCAAGAACGTGCAACTGCCCAGCCGCCAGAAGCGTCGAAGCAACCTCGCCCCGATTACGCCGAAGCACCGGAACAAACTCCGCGTCCTCGACCACAGCTTCAGCGGCCGCGGTCAGCACCCCGTTCGTACTCAACTCGACAAAGCGAGTAGCCCCCGAAGCCCGAACCGCCTCCGCGAAGCGAACCGTGTTCCGGCAGTTAGCCACCCAATGCGCCGGATCAGACAGCTCGTCGGTCACCTCAGCACCAGTGACCGTCGAGACCACCGGCACAGTCGGTGCGGCGAACGTCAGGTCCTGCGCGATCTCTTCCAGCTCTTCGAGGATCTCGTCCAGCAACGGCGAGTGCACCGCACAGTCGATCGCAAGCCGGTTAGTCCGCCGGCCGAGCTTCTCAAAGTGAGCGACGATCGCCTGAACATCACTGTCCACACCAGACACCACCACCGACCGCGGCCCGTTCACCGCAGCCAGTGCGACGTCCTCGCCCAGCAACGGTCGCACCTCGTCGGCACTGGCCTCGACCGCGACGACAGCACCAGTGCGGGTCTCCGCCATCAACTGACCCCGGTGCGCGACCAGCTTCACCGCATCGTCCAAAGAGAACACACCGGCGAGATGCGCGGCCGCGATCTCCCCGACCGAATGCCCCACGAGCACCTCCGGCCGCTGCCCCCACGATTCCAGCAGCCGATACAACGCCACCGAGAAGGAGAACACCGCGGCCTGGCTGAACTGGGTCCGGTCCAGCAACTGCGCATCCACCGACCCGGCCTCAGCGAACATCACCGCGCGCAACGACCGCCCGAGGTGCTGATCGAACTTCGCCGTGACGCGCTCCAGTTCGTGCGCGAACACCGGGAACGCAGCGGACAACTCCGCTCCCATCCCCGCCCGCTGACTGCCCTGCCCCGGCAGGAGATACGCAGTCCGCCCGCCAGAACGAGCTCGTCCCGTCACCACAGAGTCCGAAGTAGACAAAGCCGCCAGCGCCGCACGAAGCTCAGCCGCGTCCGAACCGACCACCGCGGCCCGATGCGAGAACAACGGCTGACGATTCGCCTGCGAGTAAACGACATCCAACGTCGGATACGCATCGAGGTGCGCCAGCAACGCCCGAGCCTGATCCGGAATCGCCGCCGCAGTACGCGCGGAGAACACCAGCGGCGGCAACACTCCGCCGGAGTCAACCGCTTCAGCCGCTTCCGCCACGACATCCGGAGCCTGCTCCAGAATCACGTGTGCGTTAGTCCCGCTGTACCCGAACGCCGACACCGCGGCACGACGCGGCCGATCCACCTCCGGCCAATCCCGAGACTCGTCCAGCAGCCTCACAGTTCCGGCAGCCCAGTCGACATCGTGCGTCGGCTCGGTGACGTGCAAGGTCGACGGCAACACTCCGTGCCGCATCGCCTGCACCATCTTGATCACGCCGGCGACACCCGCAGCCGCCTGAGTGTGCCCGATGTTCGACTTCACCGAGCCAAGCCACAGTGGACGGTCCGCCGACCGCTCCCGGCCGTAAGTGGCCAGCAATGCGGCAGTCTCAATCCGGTCGCCCAGCGGAGTGCTCGCGCCATGCCCCTCGATAGCGTCCACATCGGACGCCACCAGACCAGCCGCCGACAACGCACGCCGAATCAGCTTCTCCTGTGCCGGCGCGCTGGGCGCATTGAGCCCGTTTGAAGCACCATCGGCGTTGACCGCGCTGGACTTCACCACGGCCAGCACGTCGTGCCCGTTGCGCTGCGCGTCAGACAGCCGCTCGATCACGAGCACCCCGACGCCCTCGCCCCAGCCAAACCCGTCCGCCGCGGCCGAGTACGGCTTGCACCGGCCATCGCGAGCGACAGCACCGTCGAGGAACTGCGCGAACGGCGCCGGCGAAACGAGCGCCGAGACACCCGCGACCAGCGCGAGCGAGCAGTCCCCACCGCGCAACGCCTGGGTCGCCTGATGCAGCGCCACCAACGACGACGAGCACGCGGTATCCACCGAAACAGCAGGCCCTTCGAGACCAAACGCATACGCGACCCGTCCGGAGACCACGCTGCTCAGCGCTCCGGATCCGCGATAAGCTCCGCCGCCCTGTTCGAGCGCGTCGCCCGGGTCGTAGTCGGACTGCATCACGCCGACGAACACCCCGGTCGTGCTTCCCTTGAGCGCCAACGGATCCACGCCCGCGTTCTCCAGCGCGACCCACGACGACTCCAGCAGCATCCGCTGCTGCGGATCCATCATCACGGCTTCGTTGGGGCTGATGCCGAAGAACGCGGCGTCGAAGTCGGTGGCGTCCGGAACGAACCCGCCGCGCGGCGTGCCGCCCTCCGGAGCGACCTGCTCCAGCCAGTGGTCCATGTCCCAGGCCCGGTCGGTCGGGAAGTCGCTGGTCCCGTCCTGACCGGCGGCGACCAGCTGCCACAGCTCGTCCGGCGTGGTCACGCCGCCGGGGAACCGGCAGGCCATGCCGACGATCGCGATCGGCTCGTCGCTGCCCACCACCGTGGTCTCCGGCCCGGCCGCGTCCGCGTCCAGGTCGCCGAGCAGCTCGTCGTGCAGGTGCGCGGCCAGGTCGCCGGCGGTCGGGTGGTCGAAGACGAGCGTCGCGGTGAGGCTGAGGCCGGTGGCCTCGTTGAGCGTATTGCGCAGCTCGACCGCGGTCAGCGAGTCGAAGCCGAGGTCCTTGAACGCACGGTCGGCGTCGATCACGTCCGTCGACGTGTGCCCCAGCACCGCCGCCGCGTGCTCGATGACCAGGTCACGCAGGTGATCGAGGCGTTTGTCCGCGGGCAGCCGGACCAGCTTGCCCAGCAACGAGTCGGTCCCGGCCTCGCGGTCGGCGACGGTACGCCGAGCCGCCGGGACCAGGCCGCGCAGCAGGTCCGGCACCGCGCCGGCCTCGCGCCACGCGGGCAGGTCGAGCTTCACCGGCACGAAGACCGTGCCCGTCGAGCTGACCGCGGTGTCGAACAGCGCCAGCCCCTCAGCCGCGGTGAACGCGCCGAGCCCGCGCTTGCCGTTGGTCTCGCCAGCCATCCCGGCCGCCGATTCCCACATGCCCCACGCCAGCGAGTGCGCCGGCTTGCCTTCGGCGCGGCGGTGCGCGGCGAGAGCGTCGAGGAAAGCGTTTGCGGCGGCGTAGTTCGCCTGGCCAGGAGCACCGAGCACACCGGCGGCTGACGAGAAGGTGACGAACGCTTCGACGTCGCCGGCCAACTCGTGCAGGTGCCAGGCGGCGAGCGCCTTCGGGTTGAAGACGCCGTCGATCCGCTCCGGAGTCATCGACGGCAGCACACCGTCGTCCAGCACACCGGCAGCGTGCACCACCGCGGCGACCGGGTGCTTCTTCAGCAGCCGCGTCACGACCCTGCGGTCCGTCAGGTCGCACGCGGCGACAGTCGTCTCCGCACCGAGCTCGGTGAGCTCCGCAACGAGTTCCGCGGTGCCAGGTGCCTGGTCGCCACGACGGCTGACCAGCAACAACTGTCGCGCGCCCTGCTTCGCGAGATGTCTGGCGACAATCCGACCGAGCGCCCCAGTACCGCCAGTAAGCAAGACAGTCCCGGCCGACCAGTCAACCGGCTCCCCCAGCTCCGGCGTCGCCCGGACGAGACGCGGTACACGCACCTCAGCACCGGACACCCGGACCGCCGATTCGTCCGCCGCCGCGATGGCCGCGAGCTGCTCGTCGGTCGCGTCGCCCTCGACGAGCACGATCCGGCCCGGGTTCTCCACCTGCCCGGACCGGACGAGACCAGCCACCGCGGCCCCGGCCAGATCATCGCCGGTCACTACGAGAAGCTTCTCTTTGCCATCCGACTGCAGTTTGGACAGTGCACTGTGGACGGCCTTCTTCGCTTTCGCCGCATCGTTCCCGGCCTTCGCCCGGTAGACCTCGTAGGCCTCCTGCGCGTCCGGCAGCGTCGTCGGCACCCAGTCCACTTCGTACAGTTCGTCCGAGCCAGTCGGAGCCGCAGCCGCCAGCTGTTCCTCGCTGATCTGCCGCAACTTCAACGTGCCAACCCGCGCGACCGGCGCGCCCGCGCTGTCGGCGAGGCGCAGCTCGACGGCCTGTTCACCAGTCGGTCGCACGTGGACTCGCAACGAAGACGCACCTGTCGCGAAAAGCTCCACTTCGGACCAGGCGTACGGCAGCGTCGTCCCTTCCCCGGCCGCTGCGCTGAGCCCCACAGCGTGCAGAGTCGCGTCGAACACCGCCGGGTGCAGGCCGAACGCCTCGGCCCCGATCCGTTCCTGCTCGGGCAGCGCGACCTCGGCGTACACGTCCTCGCCGCGCTGCCATGCCGCCTGCAGGCCCTGGAACACCGGTCCGTAAGCCATTCCGTGCTCGGCCAGCAGGTCGTACATTCCTTCGACGTCAACGGTCTCGGCACCGGACGGCGGCCATTCGCTGAGGTCGAAGTTCGTTCCGGAAGCGGCGGACGCGAGCGTGCCGTCCGCATGCCGGGTCCAGCCGACGGCAGTGGCGAGATCGTCGGGTCGCGAGTGGACACTGATCGGCCGGGTCCCGTCCGCGGCCGGAGTGCCGATGCGCACCTGGATCCGCGCGGCGCCCTTGGCGGGCAGCACGAGCGGCGCGTGCAGCGTCAACTCCTGGACGCGACCGCAGCCGACCTCGTCCCCGGCGCGGACTGCGAGTTCCACAAACGCCGTGCCAGGCAACAGGATCGAGCCGCCGACGGCGTGATCGGCCAGCCACGGATGCGTCGCCGTGGACACGCGACCGGACAGCACCACGCCGTCCGCGTCGGCGAGCAACGTCGCCGCGCCGAGCAGCGGGTGGTCGACCGGGTCGAGACCCATCGACGAGACATCCCCGGATTCGGACGAAACCTCCAGCCAGTAACGCTGGTGCTGGAACCCGTAGGTCGGCAGGCCCGCGCGGCTCGCACCCCGCGAGGCGAAGTGCGCGGCCCAGTTCGGTACCACGCCGCGGACATGCAGCGTCGCCAACGCGGTCAGCAGCGCCACGTCCTCGGGGACGTCACGACGCTGGCCCGGCACCGCAACGGCGTCACCGGCGGACTGCGGAACCGCGGCGGTCAGCGGCGCGTCCGGGCCCAACTCGAGGAACCGGTTGACACCGTCGGCAGCGAGCGCACGGACAGCATCAGCAAACCGGACCGGCTCGCGGACGTTGCGCACCCAGTACTCGGGATCGGTCAGCTCGGCGTAGACCTCCTGACCGGTCACGCTGGAAATCACCGAAATCGTCGGCTGCGCGTATGCAATGCTCTGCGCGACGGCACGGAACTCGGCGAGCATCGGCTCCATCAGTCGCGAGTGGAACGCGTGCGAGACCTTGAGCTGCGTCGTCCGCCGCCCGGCGTCGCTGAATTTCGCGGCCACCGCTACGACAGCGTCTTCAGCGCCGGACAGCACGACAGAGCGCGGCCCGTTCACCGCGGCGACATCGACTGTCCCTTGTGGATCGTGCTCCGCGACCTCGTCCGGAGTTCCCTCGACGGCCACCATCGCGCCGCCCTTCGGCAACGCTTGCATCAATCGTCCGCGAGCGGCGACCAGCTTTGCCGCGTCAGTCAACGAGAACACGCCCGCGCAATGCGCAGCGGCAAGCTCACCGATGGAGTGGCCGCACAACGCGGCCGGGGTCAGCCCCCACGATTCAACCAACCGGAACAACGCGACCTCGAACGCGAACAGCGCGGCCTGCGTGTTCGCGGTCTGCGCCAACACGTCGGCGTCGCCGTCGATGATCTCGCGGATCGGCCGGTCGAGATGCCGGTCCAGCTCCGCGCACGCCGCCGAGTAAGCCTCGGCGAAGACCGGGAAGGCCTCCAGCTGACGACCCATCCCGACTCGCTGAGATCCCTGGCCGGAAAACAGGAACGCCAACGACGCCTCGCCGCGCGCCAGGCCGCTCACCGCGCCCAGCTCACCGTTCGCGAGCGCGTTCAATGCGGGCAGTACGTCCTCAGTGGACTTCCCGATCACCGCAGCCCGGTGGTCCAGATGCGTCCGCGATGCGCCCAAGGTGGCGGCGACGTCGAGCAGGTCCAGTTCCGGCTGTGCCGCAAGGTGTTCGGCCAACCGCGCTGCTTGCGCCCGCAAGGCCTGCGGCGTCCGGCCCGAAACCACGACCGGAACCGCCGCCTCGTCACGCGGGTTTTCGGCAGCCTCCGGTGCCGGTGCTTCCTCGATGATGATGTGCGCGTTGGTCCCGCTCAGCCCGAAGCACGAGACCGCACCGCGTCGCGGCTGTTCCCCGCGCTCCCACGGCCGGGCCTCGGTCAGCAGCTCGACCTTGCCCGCGGTCCAGTCCACATGCCGAGTCGGCTTGTCGACATGCAGCGTCTTCGGCAGCAGGTCGTTGTTCAGCGCCAGCACGATCTTCAGCACTCCTGCGACACCGGACGCCGCCTGGGTGTGCCCCACGTTCGACTTGATCGACCCCAGCCACAGCGGTTCTTCGCGCTCCTGGCCGTACGTCGCGAGCAGCGCCTGCGCCTCGATCGGGTCGCCCAGTTTGGTCGCGGTGCCGTGCGCCTCGACGACGTCGATCTCGTCCGGCCGCAGCCGCGCGTTCGCCAGCGCCTGCCGGATCACGCGCTGCTGCGCGGGCCCGTTCGGCGCGGTCATGCCGTTGGACGCGCCGTCCTGGTTGATCGCGGTGCCGCGGACGAGCGCCAGCACCGGGTGTCCGTTGCGTTGCGCGTCGGACAGCCGCTCGACCAGCAGCATGCCGCAACCCTCGGACCAGCCGGTACCGTCCGCGGAGTCGGCGAAGGTGCGGCAACGAGCGCTGCGGGCGAGCGTGCCGTCTAGGGAGAACTCGACAAACGTACGCGGTGTCGACATCACCGAGACCCCGCCGGCGAGCGCGAGCGTGCACTCGCCATTGCGCAGCGCTTGCACCGCCAAATGCAGCGCGACGAGCGAGGACGAGCACGCGGTGTCGATAGTCACCGCGGGTCCTTCGAGCCCGAAGGTGTAGGCGAGGCGGCCGGAAATGACGCCGGAAGAGCCGTAGCTGCCCTGATAATTGTGGTACATCGTGCCCGCGAAAACGCCGGTCGGGCTGCCCTTCACCGAATGCGGCGCGATCCCGGCGCGCTCGAACGCCTCCCACGACGTTTCGAGCAGCAGCCGCTGTTGCGGGTCCATCAGCAGCGCCTCGCGCGGGCTGATGCCGAACAGGTCGGCGTCGAAATCGAGCGCGTCGTGCAGGAAACCGCCCTCGCGCACATAGCTCGAACCCGGCCGTTCGCCGGTCGGATCGTAGAGCCGGTCAAGGTCCCAGCCCCGGTTCGACGGGAACTCGCCGATCGCGTCGACGCCCCCGGACAGCAGTTCCCACAACGCTTCCGGGGTGCCCGCGCCGCCGGGAAGCCGGCAGGCCATCCCGACGATCGCGATCGGCTCCCGTGCGGCTTCGGTGAGCTTGCGGTTCTTTTCGCGCAACCGCTCGGTTTCCTTCACCGAAGCCCGGAGCGCACCGACCAGCTTCTCCTCGGAGTTGCCCACGTGCCCACGTTCCTTCCGCGTCGCATGCTCGCCCGACGTCGTGACGATACGAGCGCGGACGCGGGCGGACCCACCCCTAACGGCCCCTGCCGCGCCGGTCCGCCCGCCCGGCCAAGGTCCGCTTTAGACGGTCTTTAGGGGTTGTCGCACGCACCGGCGGATGTCAGATTTTGCTGGCGTTCCAAGCCATTTCGCACGGCTCGTTTCCGCTGGGGGTTTCACCGCCCGGACAAGGACTGGGGAATCGTATGCACACGTTGACACGCAGGCTGCTGGTGGTGGGAGCCCACGGCGACGACGAAACGCTCGGCGCGGGCGGGACTATCGCCCGGCTCGCCGACGAGGGCGTCACCGTTTCGCTTTGCATTCTCACCAACGACGACGGTTCGCGTTCGGCCGCCGGCGCCGAGGTCACCAATCGCACCGACGCGATCGAACTGGCCGCGAAAACGCTCGGCATCGAGCGCGTGCGAGTCCACGAATTCGGCGACAACCGGCTCGACACGGTGAGCCACCTCGAACTGAACCAGGTCGTCGAGCGCGAGGTCCGCGAATTCGAGCCGGACACCATTTTCGCCACGAGCATGTGCGATCTGAGCACCGACCACGCACTGGTCAGCCGCGCCGCGCGGGTCGCCGGGCGGCCGGGCAAGGGCCCGGTGCGCGAGGTCCGCACCTTCGAGATCCGCTCCGCCACCGACGTCGGAGAGGCCTCCGGGCTGCCGGTCACGTTCCGGCCGAACTGCTGGCAGATTCTCGACGAAAGCCACGTCGAACGCAAAATCGAAGCGCTGCGCGCCTACGGCAAGGAGCTCGAGCCGTGGCCGAATCCGCGCAGCGAACGCGGTGTCCGCGCCTTGGCCGAATACCGCGGCTCGCAGGTCAGCGCCGGCCTCGCCGAGGCCTTCGAAATCGTCCGTTCGGTCCGATGACCGGGTTTTCCGCCGCTTTTTCCACTCGCTTTTCCCACAGCCCATCCAGAAACGGGTGACCAGGAATGACCAGTACTGTCGCTGAATTCGAGACCATCGCCGAACGGAACGAACTGACGTCGGTCGCGGTGATCGGGATGGGCTACGTCGGCCTGCCGACCGCGCTCGGACTGCACGCCGGCGGCGTCGGCGTGATCGGCATCGACCTGTCGCAGAACCGGCTCGACTCGATCCGCTCCGGCGAGGTCGACCTCATCGAAGCCGACCACCGCAGGCTCGAGAAGGCCGTGCACCAGGAGGATTTCCAGCTCACCACGGATTCGGCGCGGATGGCCGAGGCGGACGCGGTGCTGGTGTGCGTGCCGACCGGGCTCGACGAGTACCTGATGCCGGACCTCGGCCCGCTCGAGGCGGCGTGCGCGGCGCTGGTCGCGAACGCCCGCCGCGGCCAGACGTTCATCCTCACCTCGACCAGCTACGTCGGCACCTCGAACCGGCTGCTGGTGAAACCGCTGGTGGCCAAGGGATTCACGATCGGGCGTGACCTGTTCGTGGCATCCAGCCCGGAGCGGATCGACCCCGGCAACGTCACGCACACCCAGTCCGAGACGCCGCGCGTGCTGGGCGGCGTGACCCCGGTGTGCACCGCGATGGCGCAGCGCGTGATCAACGTGCTCACCCCGAGCGTGCACTGCGTCAGCTCGCCGGAAGCGGCCGAGATGACCAAGCTGTACGAGAACACGTTCCGCGCGGTGAACATCGCGCTGGCCAACGAGTTCGCCGAGATCAGCGACGGCTTCGCGATCGACCCGATCGAGGTCATCGACGCGGCGGCCAGCAAACCGTACGGCTTCATGGCCTTCCACCCCGGCCCCGGCGTCGGCGGCCACTGCATCCCCTGCGACCCGCACTACCTGCTGTGGCAGCTTCGCGCGACGCAGAGCAACGCGCCGCTGGTGACCCAGGCGATGCACGCCATCGCGGAACGGCCGAAGCAGGTTGTCGACCGCGTACTGAACACACTGTCGCGCGAAGGCAAGGGCATGGCGGGTACGCGCGTGCTGGTGGTCGGTGTGACGTACAAGCCCGGCGTGCAGGACGTGCGTTCGTCGTCCGCGCTCGACATCCTCGACCTTCTCGCCGCGAAGGGCGCGAAGGTCGGCTACTACGACCCGCTGGTCCCTAACGTCCGAGTCACCGGCGGTTCGCTCGACACCGTCCCTGAGCCGGACGGCGAGGACTGGGACGTCGCGCTCATCCACACCGTCCAGCCGGGCCACGACTACGAATGGCTCGCCGACTGCCCGACTGTCATCGACGCTACTTATCGCTTCGACCGTGCGCTCTTCGCTAACTGAGAAAGGGACATTAACGTGCGTTACCTCATCACCGGAGGCGCCGGGTTCATCGGCTCCCACCTCACCGAGCACCTGCTGGCCCGCGGCGACGAGGTCGTCGCACTGGACAACCTCAGCACCGGCACCCTGGACAACCTCACCGGATTCGCCGGGCACCCCGGCTTCCGCTTCGTGCGCGGCTCGATCACCGACCCGAACGCGGTCGAATCGTGCATGGCGGGCATCGACGCGATCTTCCACCTCGCCGCCGCGGTGGGCGTGTTCACGATCCTCGACAAGACCATGGACAGCCTGCGCACCAACCTGCACGGCACGGAGAACATGCTCGACGCGGCGCTGCGCCACGACGTGCCGATCCTCGTCGCGTCCACCAGCGAGATCTACGGCAAGAACACCGCCGACGGCCTGCGCGAGGACGACGACCGGATCATCGGTTCGCCGCTGAAGAACCGCTGGTCCTACGCCGAGGCGAAGGCGCTGGACGAGACTTTCGCCCACCTGTACGCGGTGGAACACGGCCTGCGCACGGTGATCGTGCGGCCGTTCAACACCGTCGGCCCGCGCCAGACCGGGCGCTACGGCATGGTCATCCCGCGCTTCGTGACGCAGGCGCTGGCCGGCGAGCCGATCACGGTCTTCGGCGACGGACAGCAGACCCGCTGCTTCTGCCACGTGCAGGACGTCGTGCCCGCTCTGGCGGACCTGCTCGCCGACGAATCCGCGTACGGCAAGGTGTTCAACCTCGGCAGCAACGAGCAGACCACCATCTCGCAGCTGGCCGAGCGCGTGATCGGCGCGACCGGTTCGAGCAGCACCATCACGAAGGTGCCGTACGAGGAGGCGTACGGCGACGGGTACGAGGACATGCAGCGTCGCATTCCCGACTGCACCCGCGCGTACAACCAGATCGGCTTCGTGCCGACGCGTTCGCTGGACGACATCATCAACGCGGTGGTCGCCGACCGCCGATCCTGACCTGTTTCCGGTTCCGGTGAAGGGCCTCTTGCGGATGTCGCGCGAGAGGCCCTTCACGCGTTTCGGAGCTTGACGTAGACGGCGCTCAGGTGGCCGGCGGCGGTGTTCGCGGACACTCCCAGTACCTCCGCGATCACCGCCACCGGCATGCCCTGCGCGGCGAGTTCCGCGACGCGCAGCTCTACGTCGGTCAGCACCCTTGCCCCGCTTTCCGTCACTGCCCGGCACCGGCCAGTTCGCCCGCCAGCGCGCTCCGCCCGGCCACGCCGAGTTTCCGGTACACCCTGGTCAGATGTTGCTCCACTGTGGACACTGTGATGTACAGCGTTTCGGAGATCTGGCGGTTGGTCCGCCCGTGTGCCGCGAGTTCCGCGACGCGCAGTTCGGCCTCGCTGAGCGCGGTCGCCGCCGCTCCCTCCGGATCCGCGCGCGGCGGCTCGGGTCTCGACGCCACCGGACGCGGAGCGAGCGGACGCATCGGCTGCCGCGGCACCTGCACCGGTTTCACCAGGCCCGCCGAGCGTTCCGCGCGCTGCCCGAGCTGGTTGATCGCGCGAACCGTGCGGGCCAGCTCAAGCCGGTCGCCGGATTCCTTGAACGCCTCCGCCGCCCGGTTCAGCAGGCCGGACCGCGCACCGGTGTCCCCGGCGAACGCCAGCACCCGCAGCGCCACTGCCCGCGAGAACGCGTCCGTCGTGTCCGCCAGCTGCTGTTTCGCCAGCTCGACCGCCAGGCTCGGGTTGCGCAGCCGCAGATTCGCCTCGGCGAGGTCGGTCCGCCACGGGGCTACTGCGGGCAGGTCGAGGTTGCGGTCACGGAGAATGCGCTGGCACTGCTGGAAATCGCTCACCGCGGAGAGACCGCGGTTCGTGGCCAGGTGGAACTGCCCGCGCGCCCTGAGGAACCGTACGCCGCCGAGGGTTGTGTACACCGTTTCGGGCAGCGCGTGTCGCAACACCGCTGCTGCGGCCTTAAACGCACCCGCCGCGGTGTACGCGGTCAGCATCGTCGCAAGCGGGTACGTGATCGCGACGCCCCAGTTCGGTTCGTCAAGCAGCGCAAGCGCACGGCTCGCCGCTTCAGCCGCTTCGGCCGGTTCGCCGCGACGCAGCAGCAGGCTCGCGCCGATAGCGTCGAGCATCGCCTTCCACGTCACCGCGCCGCGATACTCGGCTTCCTCGGCCAGCGAAGAGCACCAGCCTTCCGCGCGGTCCGCCTTGCCGTCGTACGCGAGCGCGAGGATGGCTGTAGCCAACGCTTCCAGCGAAGTGTCCGAGAGCCGGCAGTTCTGCAGAATCCGCTCCGCGCACACCGAAGTCTCTTCGCTGCCACCGACCTGCCATACCGAGGCGAGCGTGGTTGCCGTGCGCATCCAGGGATCCGCTGCGTCCACCGACAGCTCCGGTGCCGTGCCGTAATGCCAATGCGCGGCGAGAGTCAGTTCAGCGGCCATGCGCGGGTGCAGCGGCTCGAGGTCGTCGCCCAACCGGACCAGCGCGGACTCGAACGTTTCCCGGTCACCGAACCACAATGACTGGCGCACCAACGCGATCCGGTCGGATTGGTCGAGCGAACCGGCGTCGCGCAACGCCGCGAGATGCGGTGCGGCCGCCGCCGGATTGACTCGCCAGGTGATCTTGGCCAGCAGCTGCGAGATCATCTGCTGTTCCCACGACGCGGTGGTCGTCGATGCCGCCAGCTGCAGACAGCGGGTGGCGAAGTCGACGTCGTCGCCGAGCATCACCTGCTCCGCCGCCGCGACCAGCACCGGCAACGCCCACTCCGCCTGCGCTTCGCCCGCCGCCACGAGATGCCGCGCGACCTCCGGTGCCGACAACCCGCGTGCGTGCTTCACCTCCGCCGCCCGGATGTGCAGCCGTACCTTCTCGGACCCGCGCAACCCGCCGACGACAGCCGCCGCGGCCGGCTGCTGCCGGAACCGCACCCCGTCGACCAGCCCAGTCTCCACGAGCAGTCCCGCGGAGGCCTCCGCCTCGACCGGATCGACGCCGGCGACCGTCGCCACCGCGTCCGTGGTCACGTCGGTGTCCAGCACCGCGATCGCCGTCGCCACCTCCCGCAGTGGCGAACCATAGCGACGCAGAAGCCGTTGCACCGCTTCGGAATACACCGCGCCGTCGTCCACCGAGCTACGAGATGCGTCGACCAATGCACTGACCAGCAACGGATTCCCCGCACTCAGCCCGTGAATCCGTTCCGCGTCGCCGTGGTCGGAGACCAGCTGCGCGATCGCCTCCACGGTGAACGGCGTGAGATGCACGTACCGGTGCGGCTGCGCGGCGAATTCGACGCCCTCGCCCGAATACCAGCCGTCCGGCTGCGTCAGCACCAGCAACATCGCGGCCGACCTCGCCCGCCGCTGCAACCGCAGCAACAACCGCGCCGACGTCTCGTCCACGTGCTGCAAATCGTCGACCGCGATCAGCAGCGACCGCTCCCGCGCCAGCCGGTGCAACGCACTGCACAACGCGGCGATCCGGTCCTCGCCGTCGGCCGCGGCGAGCACTTCGCACGGCAATGCCGGACTGGCGAGCAGTTGGTCGAGCACGCCACCGTCGACGTCGCGCTCGTCGGCCGCCCCCGCCGCGGTGAGCGTCAGAACGCCCAGCTCGCGAGCACGTGCCACCACTTGGTTCTGTACCTGTGTTTTCCCACTGGCCGGTCCTCCGCCGACCAATACCGTGTCTCCTGCCCCCGCATCGCATTCGATCAGCAGGCCCTCAAGGAGGGACACTGCTTCGTTCGGCTCGGTGCGGCGGTTCTGCCCCCAGTTCACGCCCATCGCAAGCTCCTCGACCCAACGGTCATCTTCCTGCGTGTGCCACAGTCGCAGCCGCCCCCTAAGCACAGCCAACCGCGATCTAAAGTCACTCAATCAGGTGATCACGATTACCTTGCGTTGCGGTGGGTGTGGTTTTTTGTGCGGTGACGCCTGCGTGCGAGGGGAAGATTTCTGTTGTCAGGACTGGGTTTCGGCTCCGGACAGTGATCTTGATTCTCTCGCTTCAGCGGTCGGGGTTGACCACTTCGAGCGATGGCGTAATCGAACTTGTGTTCGAGAGAATGACTGGGTGACCACGACTACGACGCTCCCGTTCGATGCCGAAGAACGGCAAGTCCCGCACCAGGAACGACCCGGCCTCGCCCGTTCCGCACCCCGCCCCAGGACCATCGAGGCCGCAGGACCCCAATGCCCCCAGGACCCCCGGCGCCTCCAAGACCCCCAGTGCCTCCAGGACCTCGGGACCCCAGTGCCCCAGTGCCTCGGTGCCCCAGCGCCAAGTGCCTCAGGGCATCGTTTCCCCAACGCCCCAGGGCCTCGGGATCCCAGAGCTTCGGGGCGTCGAGCCCCCGGAGCTTCGGGCTCGGGCTCGGGCTCGGGCTCGGGCTCGGGCTCGGGCTCGGGCTCGGGACGAGCGGAGCACGCGAGAAATCACCCGCGCCCGACTTTCGCACCTACAAGCCGACGCCCCGGACACCTACCGTGATGTGGTCTAGACCTCTCAGGAGAGGAACCTCGCGATGAAGTTTTCCCGCTCCGCCGTCAAGGTCGCGATACTGACCGCCGTGCTCGGCACGGTCTCGGTGTTCACCGCCGTCCCCGCCCTCGCGCACGGCTCGATGGGCAACCCGATCAGCCGGATCATGCAGTGTTTCCAGGAGGGTCCGGAAAACCCGCAGTCCGCCGCGTGCAAGGCCGCCGTCGCGGTGGGCGACAGCTGGCCGATTTACGACTGGGACGAGGTCAACATCGGCGACGCCAGCGGCCGCAGCCGAGAGATCATCCCGGACGGCAAGCTGTGCAGCGCCGGCCGCGACAAGTACAAGGGCCTCGACCTGGCCCGCGACGACTGGCCGGCCACCACGATGCCGAGCAGCGGCCCGTACACCTTCCAATACCAGCTGACCGCCGCGCACGAGGGCACCTTCGAGCTGTACGTCACCAAGCCGGGCTACGACCCGACGAAACCGCTCAAGTGGTCCGACCTCGAAGACACCCCGTTCTACAAGCAGGACAACCCGCCGATCGCAGGCAACGCCTACCAGCTCCAGGCAAACCTGCCCGGCGGGCGCACCGGCAGGCACCTGATCTACTCGATCTGGCAACGCCACTGGCCCGACTCCGGCGAAGCCTTCTACTCCTGCTCGGACGTGATCTTCAACTGACTCTCCCCCTGCTCCCTGCCCGGCGACCGCAGTCCACAGTGGACAAAAACCCCGCGCCACCTGGTCCGCTGGGCAACAGCAGCGCCCCTAGCCGCGCTCAGAACCCGACGAGAAAGAGGACTGCGAGGCGTCCGCGGCCGGCGCTGCCACCGTCTCCAGACCACAACCCCGAGGAGGAAGGCACCGAGGATCCGTTGGAAGACAACTGCGTCCAGGTCAGCATCGGAACGGCGACGCGCAACCAGAACAACGCGGTGAAGACCGGCAACAGCTAGACCCCACCACCAAACCCGGCCACCGCGGAAGGCAACGCGAGCAAAACGCGGCGAGGGCGGCGGCAAGCAAGGCAGGCAGCAGATCGACCGGCACCGCCCCAGGCTGCCACCGACGCCGCCCTCACGCTCAGCGCACCTTCACGAATGCAGCCCCACACCCAACGCACGTCCGCCACGCCGCCCGCGCCCAGCGCATCCTCACCTACACCGACCCGACTCCCAACGCACTCTTGCCAAGACGGCCCCACACCCAACACGTCCGCCAACACCGCCCCACACCCAGCGCACCTCCAACGCCGCCCTCCGCCGAGCCCAGGCCAAGCGGACCAGGCACAACCCACCCCCTCCTTGGCCAAGACCCAGGCCGCTAGGGGTTGTCCCGCACCGCCCGGCCCCGAACACTCCTGGTTTTGTGACTGCAGTGGACGAAACACCCGCGAACGCACGCACCAGCCGGTGGATCCGCCGTTTCCACCCGACTGACCAGGCACGGGTGCGTCTGGTGTGCCTCCCGCACGCCGGCGGCTCGGCGACCGCCTACTTCCCGCTCTCCGCGGCCGCGGCGGGGCAGGACTTCGAGGTGGTCGCCGTCCAGTACCCGGGCCGCCAGGACCGTCGCGCCGAACCATGCCTGGACACGGTCGCCGCCATCGCCGACGCGATCACCGGCGACCTGGCCGACTGGTCCGACCTGCCGGTGGTCTTGTTCGGCCACAGCATGGGCGCGACCGTCAGCTACGAGGTAGCCCGCCGCCTGGAGGCGCGGGGCAATCCCCCGCTGGGCCTGTTCGCCTCCGCCTGCCGGGCCCCGTCCGCGCAGCGCATCGAGTTCGTCCACCAGCGCGACGACGACGGCTTGATCGCCGCGCTGAAGGAACTCAGCGGCACCGACGCCGGCGTACTCGGCGACGACGAGTTGCTGCGCATGGTCCTGCCCGCGATCCGCGGCGACTACACCGCCGTCGAAACCTACCGGCACCAACCGGGTTTGGAGCCAAGCTGCCCGATCCAGGTCCTAGTCGGCGACGCGGACCCGGTAACCGACCTCGACGAGGCCGGCGCCTGGCGCGAGCACACCACCGGCACCTGCCAGGTCAAGATCTTCCCCGGCGGCCACTTCTACCTGAACGACCAGCTCAACGCCGTCCTGCAGACGATCACCACAACCCTCGCCGGATGGCAACCGGGAATCTGCCGGGGATAAGGGTGGGGAAACCCCAGGGAAGCTTCAGGAGCACACCCCATGGTTCCGGCCCGCCAGTTCCGAGAAACTAGGTACATCAAGGAAACACCCCCTCAACCAGGAGGCCATCATGATGGCGATCACCACCGCCCCCGGCGTCACCCAGCGCATGCTCGCCAACGGCCACCTGGAGCTGACCTGCCGCACGACCCACCGCCACATCGAATGCGAGCCGGTGGCCGCCGCGATGTGGATCGCCCTGAAGCAGCACAACGGCGACGTCGACCAGGCCGCCGCCACTCTCTCCGCCCTGTGGGAAACGAACGAAGACGACACCCGCTACGACCTGATCGCCCTGGCCGGTTCGCTGTGCTCGCTGGGCATGGCCACCGAGTCGTAACCGAAACCGCCTCGATTCGCTCGCAAAACACCAGGCCTGGGCCGACATCCACACCGAGAACGACCCAGCCCGCACGAAAACCGTTGCCGAGCCTGTCCCCGAAGCGCGGCCAACTCAACTCAATCCCGGCCGAGTCCGAACGCCACTCCCGCGACGCTCCCGGCCGAAGCGGCCCGCACGTCCTAGGCCGCGCCGAAGATACCGACGCGAACGGCACCGGCGTCAACTCGCACACCGGGCACCAATCCGGACCCGAGCGCTACGGCATCGCCTGCCGTACCTACGAGCACCAAGCCAGATCAAAGCACTGCCGCACTCTCCCGCCGCAACTTCGCACACGAAGCCAGACCCCGCTACCCGGCACCCGCCCGCCATACCTGCGCGCACCGGGCCAGCCAGACCCGAGCACCGCGGCACCCGCCACACCTGCGCGCACGAAGGCAGACGCGAGCAAAGCCACGCCACGCCCACCGCACCTGCACTGCATTGCACTGAACTGCACCAAGCCAGACCCGGCCGCTGCGACACCCGCTCGCCGCGCTGCGTCGCACTAAGCCAGGCCCGCCACTCTTGCACGCGGAGCGTGCTGCAACACTGCCCGCCGCTCCTGCGCCGCACCAAGCCAAACCCAGCCGCCGCGACACCCGCCCGCCAGGCCAGTGCCGCGCCCGACCGCCGCTCCTGCGCCGCGCCCGGCCACCGCGACACCCGCCCGCCACGCCAGCGTCGTACCCGGCCACCGCGACACCCGCCCGCCACACCAGCGCCGCACCCGGCCAGGCCCGGCCACTGCGACATCGTCCGCCATGTCTGCGCGGCACCAAAGATCCGCGCACCGCGGAACCCTGGCCCCGCGCAGGAACACCGGCAGCAACCGCCTTAACGCGGCTCAGCTCCGGACTGACCAAGCGGCTCCCGCACTCTTGCACGCGGACCGCCCAACGCGGGGACTCAGGATTGCGCCAAGGCCCGCTCGATCGCACGTCGCGCGCGATCCGCCGCTGTCCGGTCATGCTGGAGCTGCATCGCCGCATTCAGTGCTAGTCCGGCGGCGATGATCTCGAACAGCGCCTGCTCGACGTCGAACCCGGCAGGCAGCTCACCGTTCTCCACCGCTGCCGCCAGGTCCGTTCGTAGCTGCTCCCGCCAGCGCGACCACACCTCGGCCACCGCGTCGCGGACACGGCCGGGGCGGCCGTCGTATTCGGTGAGCGCCGCGGTCATCAGGCAGCCGCCGGGAAGCAGGGGTGCTTCCAGGTAGTCCACCGAGTTGGCGCACACCGCGCGCAGCCGCCGCAGGCCTGGCGGTTCGGGCAGCGCGGGCTCCGCCACGCGATGCCAGAAGTCCACGAACGCCTTGTCCAGCGTGGAGATCTGCAGCGTCTCCTTGGTCCCGAAATGCTTGTGCACCCCGGACTTGCTCATTTCCAGTTCTTCGGCGAGCCGGCCGATCGTGATCCCCTCCAGCCCTTCCTCGGAGGCGATCTCGGCCGCTCGCTCGAGGATCCGGCCCCGGGTGGCCTGCGCTTCGGCCGCTGAACGTCGCGGTGACATGCGCCAAGGATAGCGTACGGACGTTCGCTATTGATTTAGCGTACGTCCGTACGCTAAATTTTCCGGCGACCACCGAGAGCAAGGGAGTACGAGGATGCGGCTGCGACGACTGGGATGGGCCGGGCTGGAGATCGAGGCGGGCGGCGAGCGCCTGGTGATCGACTACGTCCGCGACCTGTCACCGCTGTTCACCGGATGGAAGTACGGCGAAGGGCTGGCGGCGCCGAGCGGGAAAGTCACTGCCGCACTGGTCTCCCACCTGCACCGCGACCACACCGACGCGGCCGCGCTCGCGGACGTGCTGGCACCGGGAGCGCCCGTACTGCGCCCCGCGCCCGGCCACGGCGACGACGTGGACAACGTCACCACCCTGCCCGCCGAGCACGAACTGACTCTGCACCGACTGGCGGCCGAAGTCGTGGATCCCTGGTCCACCCGCGAAATCGGGCCGTTCCGCGCCACCGCGGTCCCGGCCGTCGACGGACTGGGCGACCCGCAGCTGAATTGGGTCGTCGAAGCCGACGGGCGGCGAGTTTTCCACGGCGGCGACACGATGTTCCACGGCTACTGGTGGCTCATCGCGCGCCGGTTCAGCCCGCTCGACGCGGCATTCCTCCCCGCCAACGGCGCGGTGGTCGACGCGCAGCACCTCCAGCCGCCGAGTCCGCTGCCCGCCGCGATGGACCCGCGGCAAGCCGCCGCGGCCGCGGAGATCCTCGACGCCCGGTATGCGGTGCCGATGCACTACGAAGCCGAGCAGCCGGACAAGATCGCGGGCTACGTCGAGGTTTCCGACCCGGAGGCCGAGTTCCGCCAGCACGCCGGACAGCGCGCTCGAGTGCTGCCCGTCGGGGAATGGCTGGACCTGGCGCACGCGACCGGGAACTCCGCCGTGGCAGCGAGTTCCGGCAACAGAGCGTAAGGCATACCCGCCGCTGCGACGGCACGACGGCGGTCCATTGTGGACGTCCTGCCACGACAAGCCTTCCAGGCACAGTCCCGCAGGTCGCCGCGATCACGAGGAGGGCGTGATTCGGCGCGCACCCCAGCAGTGCCCCCTCGAACCGCCTCGACGGATTGGCTCGCGCGTGGCGACTGCAGCTCGGTGAGCCCGCATCCCCCGTTGCCACACCTCCGGCAAGCAGGCTAATCTCATTTCAGATGCTGACAACATCTGAAATCGACATCCACAGTACCGGCCGTCTCTGTCTGGCCAGGAAGGAGCCGGTCAGCAGTGCGCGTGCTTTTCGCCAGCCTCGCGTCGGTCGGGCACACCTACCCGCTCATCCCGCTCGCGGTCGCTGCCAGGGAGGCTGGGCACGAGGTGCGTTTCGCCGCGGGCGAGAACGTGCACGGGTCCTTGCACCGCAATGGATTGCGCCCCTTTCGGCCGGCGGATTCGTTCTACGAGATCTACGCCGAGGATCTCGAACCCGACCTGGCGCGGCTGCGGCCTGACCTCGTCGTCCATGAATGGGGGCAGCCGGGTCCGGCCATCGCGGCGCGGCGGGCCGGGGTTCCCGGTCTCTGGCACGGGTTCGGCCGCCTGTTTCCCGACGGGATCGGGCTGGAGCGGCCCGGCCTGGACCAGCCGCATCTCGACATTTGCCCGCCGTCCTTGCAGGACAAGGACTTTCTCGCGACAGCCGAGCGGATCGAGCTGCGGCCGGTCGCCTATTCCGAGCCGCTGCCGGAGTGGCGGGTCGAGCGGACGTCGCGGCCGCTGATCTATCTGACGCTCGGCACCGCGTTCGGCACGGCGGAGGTGCTCACGACGGCTATCCAGGGTTTGACGGCGCTCGACGCCGACGTGGTCGTTGCCGCTGGGAACGTCCAGCTTGGTGCGGTGCCGGGAGATGTCACGATCCATCGTTGGGTGCCGCAGGCGGAGTTGCTGCCATCTGTCGACGCGGTGGTGCATCACGGCGGCAGCGGTACGACGCTCGGTGCGCTCGCGGCCGGGGTTCCGCAGCTGGTTCTTCCTCAGGGAGCGGATCAGTTCGGCAATGCGGAAGCGCTCAGCACCGCGGGGGCTGCATTGAGCATTCCTCCCGGAGAGCTGAGCGCGGACAGCGTTGCCGAGGGCGTCCGGAAGCTGCTGTTACCGCGCAGTGGGCACCGGGATGCGGCGCGGGCGATCGCTGAGGAGATCGCGCGCATGCCGTCGCCCAAGGAGGTTGCTCGCGACTTGCCTCGGTGGGCCGAGAGCAGATAGCTGTCGATTCCCGGGTGCCCAGTTCGTAGCCACAGTAAGAGCCCCTTCGAACGAGGAGAGCGGGCCATGTCGGCTACGTACACTTTCGACGTCTTCACCAGCCTCGACGGATTCGCCGCGCACACCGGCGACTGGGGCGGTTACTGGGGCAAACAAGGTCCCGAACTCCTCGATCACCGCCTTGACCTCTCAATCCGGTCGACGTCGTCGCTCGGCTCAAGGAGGAGTCCGCGGTGCCATTGCGGTCGCACGGCAGCCTCACGCTGAACCGCGCGCTCATGGCGGCCGGTTTGGTCGACGTCGTCCAGGTGACGTTGTTTCCGGTCATCACGGGGAAAACCGGGGCCGATCCGGTCTTTCGCGGCGGCGAGGACTTCGACCTCGAACCTCTCGAGACTCGGACGTTCGACGGGCGTATCCAGGAATTCCGCTACCGGCGAAGTCTTCACCGGTAACAAGCGCCTGGAGCCGCCCGCGCGGATCGGCGGGCGGCCCAGGCGGGTTACCTGGCTTCCAGTTCCTCGTCCAGCAGGGCGAACAGCTCGTCCGCGCTGGCTCCTTCCACGTCCTCGTCCGGGACCAGCGACGCGAGCACTGCCTTCAACCGCGTCACGACTCCGGAGACCTCGTCCGGTTCCAGGCTTCGCACGACGTCTTCCAGCGCGTCCAGCTGGATTTCGACTGCGGACGGCGCACCGTCCGCGACGAGGTGTTCTCCCAGGACCTGCACGGACGGGTAATCGAAGATCAGCGTCGCGGGCAGGCGCATTCCGGTGAGGACGTCGAGCCGGTTGCGCAGTTCGATGGCGGTCAGGGAGTCGAAGCCCAGTTCGATGAAGCCCTTTCGCGGGTCCACCGCGTCTCGTCGTTCGTGGCCGAGGACCACGGCGGCGGTGCCGCAGACCAGGTCGACGGCGGCCCGCACTCGTTCGGCGCCGGACAGGCGCAGAACCTGGTTCCAGGAATCGTCGACGACCTCGACGCGGCGGCGTCCTCGGACCAGGCCGCGCAGCATCGCGGGGACGCTGTGGGCGTCCGCGCGAAGACCGGACATGTCCAGCCGCACCGGCACCAGCGACGGCTGGCCGGCGGCGACTGTCGCGTCGAACAACTCCAGGCCGTCGGCGAAGGACAGGCCGAAGACGCCGGACCTGGCCATGCGGATCAGGTCGGTGTCGGCCAGATCGTTGGACATGCCGCCTTCCGACCACAGGCCCCACGCCAGCGACACGGCGGACAAACCTTGCGCCGCGCGGTGGTGGGCAAGGGCGTCCAGGAAGACGTTCGCCGCGGAGTAGTTGGCTTGGCCTGCGGCACCGAGGGTTCCGCCGGCCGAGGAGTACAGCACGAAGGCGGCCAGGTCCAGGGACGCGGTCAGTTCGTGCAGATGCCACGCGGCGTCGACCTTCGGGCGGAGCACGGCGTCCATCCGTTCCGGCGTCAGCGACAGCAGCACGCCGTCGTCGACGACACCGGCGGTGTGGATCACCGCGGTCAGCGGGTGGTCGGAGGGAACATCGGCGATGAGGCCTGCGACGGCGTCCCGCGAGGCCAGATCGCAGGCCACCAGCGAGACCGACGCACCCAACTCGGTCAGGGAGGCGACGAACTCGTCGGCACCTGGTGCGGCGGGGCCACGGCGGCTCGTGATGAGCAGACGGCGGACGCCGTGTTCGGCGACCAGGTGGCGGGCGATCAACTGGCCGAGCACGCCGGTGCCGCCGGTGACGAGAACGGTGCCGTCCGGGTCGAAGGCGACGGCTCCGGAAGGCGCGTACTTTGCCAGTCGGTGCACCAAAACCGCGCCGTCGCGGACTGCGACGCCGGGTTCGTCGGCGTACATCGCGCCGAGCACCGAACCGATCGGGAGCGGGCCGTTGTCGAGGTCTACGACCATGAATCGGTCTGGGTACTCGAGTTGCGCGGTGCGGATCACGCCCCAGAGCGCGGCGTGGGTGAGGTCGGGCGCACCCTCGTCCGGACGAGTGGCGATCGCGCCGGAGGCGACGACGACCAACCGCGAAGCAGCCAGAACGTCCTCCGCGACCCAGGATTGGGCCAGCGAAAGGAGGTGGTGGACGGCTGCGCGAGCCCCTTCCGGGGTGGCCGTTTCGGGCGCGGCGAACGGAACGTAGACGACGTCCGGCACTAGCGCACCGTTGTGGATGGCTTCCAGCAGCGCTTTGAGGTCCACATAGGACTCTCCGCCGAGGCTGAAGGGATCGTTGCCCAGGACGGCGGTGGTCACCGCGGTGACGTCGTCGCCCTGCCACGGGATCCAGTCGACGCGGAACAGCGAATCGTCCACCGCGGAACGCGCGGCGGAGGCGAACGCGTCGTCCGCGATGGGGCGCAACGCCAGCGAGTCCACGCGCAGCACGGGTGCGCCGGACGCGTCCGTTGCAGTGAGCGAGACGGTGTTCTCGACGTCCGACGAGATCAGCACGCGCAGGTTCGCCGCGCCGCCCGCGTACAGCGAGACGCCGGACCACGCGAACGGCAGGACCGGCTTGTCCTCGGTCGGCCCGGCGAGGCCGATCGTGTGCAGGGCAGCGTCCAGCAGCGCGGGGTGCAGGCCGAACGCGCTGCCGTCCGCGTGCTCGGGCAGCGCGACCTCGGCGGCCAGCACGTCGCCCGCCTGCCAGGCTCGACGCAGGCCCGCGAAAACCGGGCCGTAGTCGAAGCCTTGCGCGGCCAGGTCGTCGTAGCGGGAGGTCACGTCGATCTCCGCGGCTCCGGCCGGCGGCCATGCTGCGGCGACCGCGGACGGCTCACTGGCTGGGGAGAGCCGGCCGCTGCCGTGCTGGACCCACTCGTCGGCGTCCTCGGCCTGGGAGAAGATCCCGAGCGCGCGGGTGCCGTCGTCCTCCTCCGCGCCGACGGTCACCTGCAGCCGCACCGCGCCCTGCTCGGGCAGGATCAGCGGCGCGGCCAGGGTGAGCTCGTCGACCCTTCCGCAGCCGACCTCGTCACCCGCGCGCACGGCCAGCTCGACGAACGCCGTGCCGGGGAACAGCGCGTTGCCCTGGACGACGTGGTCCGCCAGCCACGGCTGCGCGGCCAGCGAGAGCCGTCCGGTGAGGACGACGCCGCCGGAATCCGCCGTGCCGACGACCGCGCCGAGCAGCGGGTGCGCGGCTTCCCGCTGCCCGACCTCCGCGACGCCGCGAGCCCGCGCGCCGGTTGGGTTGTCCAGCCAGTAACGCTTGCGCTGGAAGGCATAGGTCGGGAGTTCGACCGGGTGCGCGCCGGAGTAGAACGCGTCCCAGTCGGCTGTCCCGCCGAGCGTGAACAGAGCCGCGACCGCGGCGGCGGCCGACTCCGCTTCGGCTCGGTCCTTGCGCAGGACGGGGATGAAGGTGGCGTTGGCAAGGGCGGCGCCGATGGTGGCCGGGTCGAGGGTGGCGGTGCCGCTGGCTGCGGAACCGACGCCTGCTGCGCTCGCCCTGGATGTACCGGTTGGCGCACCATTGCTACCGGCATTGCCGACACCGGCTGCGCCGCGAAGGGCAGCATCGCTACCGGCGGCAACGACTTCAGCCGCACCACCGGCCGCGGAAGCAGCACTGGCGGTGCCAGCGTTGGCATCGCCGCCAACCGCGCCACCGGCACCGGCAGCACCGCCGCGAGCAACGCCGCCGACCGCACCATCCACATTGGCACCGCCGCTGACCGCGCGTCCGTTACCGGCAGCAGCGCCGCTGGCAGCAACACCGACGTTGGCTCCGCCGCCGACCGCGCGTCCGTCACCGTCGCCGGTAGCACCACCGCGAGCAGCAACGCCGACCGCACCATCCACGTCGGCACCGCCGCCGACCGCACGTCCGTCACCGGCACCGGCAGCACCACCGCGAGCAGCAACGCCGACCGCACCATCCACGTCGGCACCGCTGCCAGCCGCGCGTCCGCCACCGTCGCCGGCAGCACCATCGCGAGCAGCGCCGCTGGCAGCACCACCGACGTTGGCACCGCCGCCGACCGCGCGTCCGTCACCGTCACCGTCGCCGGTAGCACCACCGTTGACCGCACGCCCGCTACCGCCGCTGGCAGCAACACCGGCGTTGGCACCACTGCCGGCCACACGTCCGCCACCGGTCGTACCCGCCGCAGCGGCGTCGGCGCAGTTTTGCCCCATCGCGGTCAGCACCGCGCTCGGGCCGACCTCGACGAAGGTGTTCACCCCGGCGCCAGCCAGCGCGCGTATGCCGTCCGCGAAGCGGACTGCTGAGCGGACCTGGCGCACCCAGTAATCCGGCGTGGCCACATCCGCCGATAGTTCCACTGTGGACACAACAGGAACCGAAGGCGCAGAGTACGTCAGCGTGCGCGCCACCGCGGCGAACTCGTCCAGCATCGGGTCCATGAGCGGCGAATGGAACGCGTGCGACACTCGCAACCGCGAAGTTCGATCAAATTTCCCAGCAACCGCAAGTACTTCTTCTTCTACCCCCGACACTACCACCGACCGAGGGCCGTTCACGGCGGCGATTCCTACACCATCGGTTAGTAGCGGAAGCACCTCGTCCTCGGTAGCCTGCACCGCGACCATCGCCCCGCCGGTGGGCAGCGCTTGCATCAGGCGAGCTCGGGCGACTACCAGTTTTCCGGCGTCCGCAAGGGAAAGCACCCCGGCGACGTGCGCGGCGGCGATTTCTCCGACGGAGTGGCCCAGCAGGTAAGAAGGACGGACGCCCCACGACTCCAGGAGGCGATACAGGGCGACTTCCACCGCGAACAGAGCAGGTTGCGTGTAGCCGGTCTGGTCGAGACGGTCGGCATCGGCGAGCAGGGAGCGCAGAGGGACGTCGAGGTCCAGAGAAGCGCCGACCTCGTCCAGGGCGGCGGCGAAGACCGGGTACGCGGCGGCGAGGTCCAGGCCCATGCCAGCACGTTGGGCACCTTGGCCGGTGAAGAGGAAAGCCACGCGAGGAGCAGAAGCTACGCCTTCGACCACCGAGGAAGATGCACGGCCTGCTGCATAATCTGCGAGAGCGCGCGCGGCAGCTTCCCGATCGGCGGCCACCACCCCGGCCCGATGCTCGCTGAGGGTTCGCGTCGTGGCAAGGGAAAGTCCGACGTCGGCGGCGGAGCCCGAGGGAGCAGCCCCAGCCAGTTGCGAAGCCTGAGCCCGCAGAGCCTCCGGCGAGGAAGCCGAGAGCAACCAGGTCACTGGCCCAGCAGAAGCGGACGGCGCCGGAGCCGGATCGCCTTGTTCGACGATCACGTGCGCGTTCGTCCCGCTGATGCCGAACGACGAAACCGCAGCCCGCCGGGGACGGTCGGTCGACGGCCAAGGCGTCGATTCCTTCAGCAGTGCGACAGTGCCATCAGCCCAGTCGACGTGCGGCGAAGGCTCGTCCGCGTGCAGCGTCGGCGGCAGCACACCCCGCCGGAGCGCCTCGACCATCTTGATGACCCCGCCGACCCCAGCGGCAGCTTGCGTGTGCCCGACGTTCGACTTGAAAGAGCCGACATACAACGGCCGTGAAGGGGTAGCGACTTTGCCATAGGTGGAGATCAGAGCTTGCGCCTCGATCGGGTCGCCTAGTTTGGTGCCGGTGCCGTGCGCCTCCACGGCGTCCACATCGGACAGTTCCAAGGAGGCATCAGCCAGGGCCGCACGGATTACCCGCTGTTGAGCAGGGCCGTTGGGCACAGTGATCCCGCTCGAAGCGCCGTCCGAGTTCACCGCGCTGCCGCGTAGCACCGCGAGCACGTGGTGGCCGTTGCGCCGGGCGTCGGAAAGCCGTTCCAGCAACAGCATTCCGGCGCCTTCAGAGCACCCGACGCCATCCGCACCGCTGCCGAAGGCCTTGCAGCGGCCGTCCGAGGACAGGCCGTGCTGTTCGCTGAAGTACACGAACATGTCCGGCGTGACCATCACCGTCACCCCGCCCGCCAAAGCCAGCGAGCATTCCCCGCGCCGAAGTGCTTGTGCGGCAAGGTGCATCGCGACCAGCGACGACGAGCAGGCAGTATCAACCGACACGGACGGGCCCTCAAGGCCGAGTGTGTACGAGACGCGCCCGGAGATCAGGCTGCCGTCGCTGCTGCCCGCGCCGTAGTCGTGGTACATGACGCCGGTGAACACTCCAGTCGCGCTACCCCGAAGGGTCGACGGCACGATCCCGGCCCGCTCGACGGCTTCCCACGCAGTCTCGAGCAGCAACCGCTGCTGCGGGTCCAGCGTCACCGCCTCGCGCGGGCTGATGCCGAAGAACTCCGGCTCGAAATCGGCGGCTTCGTAAAGGAAACCGCCTTCGTTCGAGTAGGTCGTGCCGGGCCGGGCGCCGGTCGGGTCGTGCAGGGCGGCGGTGTCCCAGCCGCGGTCGGCCGGGAACTCGCCGATCGCGTCGACGCCGCCGGCCACCAGGTCCCACAGCCGCGCGGGCGTGGTGACCCCGCCGGGATACCGGCAGCCCATGCCGATGATCGCGATCGGCTCGGACTGCCGCGCGGCCAGCCGCTGGTTGTCCGCACGGAGCCGTTTGTTGTCCGTCATGGACTGCCGCAGCGCGGCGACGATCTGCTCGGTCGAAGGAGCGGACTTGTCGGTCACTGGGATTCACCCCGTTCGTCGGTGCCGCCCATCGCGGAGCGGACCAGGTCGGCCAGGTCCATCGAGGCGACTGCCGCCGCCGCGTCGTCGGTGCCGTTCAGTTCTTCTTCAACAGGAACTGCCGAAGCAGGCGCCAGTTCCGCCAGCAGGTGCCGGGCCAGCGGCAGCGGGCTCGGGTAGTCGAAGATCAGCGTCGCGGGCAGCCGCAGCCCGGTCGCGGCGCCGAGCCGGTTGCGCAGTTCCAGCGCGGCGAGCGAGTCGATGCCCAGGTCGGTGAAGCCCTTCTCGACTCCGACCGCCGAAGCGTCGTCGTACCCGAGGACTGCCGCCGTGTGCTCGCGCACTAGGTTCAGCGCCGCCGAGTCGCGCTCGTCCGCCGGGAGCGTGGCGAGCTTGTCGGCGAACCCGGCTTCCGGTGTCGCTGCCGCCGACGAGGCAACAGCTGCCCGCCGCGGTCCGGCAGTGACGAGACCCTTCAGCAGCGCCGACGCACGGTCGGCGTCCTTGAGGTCCAGCTTCACCGGCACCAACGCCGCCGCCGAAGCCGCCAGAGCCGCGTCGAACAACTCCAACCCCTCAGCCGCAGTCAGCTCTGCGACGCCGGACCGGGCGATGTGCGCCAGGTCCACCTCGCCGTCGGTGCCTTCCCACGGACCCCACGCGAGCGACGTCGCCGGGAGGCCAAGCGAAGAGCGGTGCTCGGCCAGCGCGTCCAGGAACACGTTGCCAGCCGCGTAGTTCGCCTGCCCCGCCGCGAGCAGCAAGCCGCCCGCCGACGAGTAGAGGACGAACGCCGCCAGGTCCCGAGAAGCCGTCAGCTCGTGCAGGTTCCAGGCCGCGTCCACCTTGGGCCGCAACACATTCTCGACCTGCTCCGGCGTCAGAGCGCTCAGCACCGCACTGTCCATCTGCCCAGCCGCGTGCACCACAGCGGTCAGCCGCGGCAGCGTGTCGAGCAGCTTCGCCAGCGCGTCCCGATCGGTGACGTCGCACGCCGCGACAGTCACCTTCGCACCCGAGCCGGCCAGTTCGTCGACCAGTTCCCGCGCCCCCGCCGCGTCGAGACCGCGACGGCTGGTCAGGACCAGGTCGCGGGCACCGCGAGCGACCAGGTGCCGCGCCAGCAGCCCGCCGAGCAGGCCCGCGCCGCCGGTGATCAGCACCGTGCCGTCCGGATCCCACTCCACCGGCTCGCCGACCTCGGTGACCCGGGTCAGCCGCGGCACGCGCACCTCGCCGTTCCGCACCCGGGCTTCCGGTTCGCCGGACGCGACGACCGCGGGCAGCGCCCGGGCCGACTCGGCCGAAGCGTCGAGGTCCACGACCTGGATCCGGCCGGGATTCTCCGCCTGCGCGGCCCGCACCAGACCCCAGACCGGGGCCTGCGCCAGCTCGTCGCGAGTGACCACGACCAGCTTGCCGTCCCCAGTGGACAGCCAGTTCTGCAAGTGCCGCAACGTTTCCTGCACGACCTGGTGCACCTGAGAAGGCACCGAGCCGGCACCGGAACCGACCGGCAGCACCAGGACATCCGCGTCGACCGGCTCGGCCTTCGTCGGCACCCCGAGACCGAGGTCATCGGTACCGAGCACGGCCCAGCCGTCCAGCGAAGGCACCAGCCGAACCCCCGAAGCGGGCTGCCATTCGATCCGGTACAGCGAGTCCGGCACCTTCGCGCCGAGCTGGCCTTCCGACACCGGCCGCGTGACCAGCGAGGCGATCTGCGCCACCGGAGCACCAGCGGCGTCCGCCAGGTCGAGCGACGAACCGCTGTCGGTCTTCCGGACCCGCACCCGCAGCGCGGTCGCGCCGCTGGCCTGCAGCGACACCGAGTTCCAAGCGAACGGGATAGTCGTCTCGGTCAACTCCTTCGGACCGCCCGGGATCAGGAAGTCCGTCGCGCCGAGCGCCGAGTCGAGCAGACCCGGGTGCAGGCCGAACTCGTTCGCCGCGGTGCCTTCCGGCAGCGCGACCTCGGCGTACACCTCGCCTTCGCGCAGCCAGATCGCCCGCAGGTTGCGGAACGTCGGCCCGTAGCCGAAGCCGAGCCCGGCCAGGTCGTCGTACAACCCAGTCAGGTCAACCTGTTCCGCACCGGCTGGCGGCCACTCACTCAGCGAGAATTCTGCCGCCGAACCGTTGGCCAGCGTGCCCGCGGCGTGCTGGACCCAGCCAGCCTCGGTCCGCGAGTGCACCGACAGCTCCCGGCGGCCGCTGCCGTCCGGTGCGCTGATGACCACGCGCAGGTCGACCCCGTCCTCCGGCAGCAGCAACGGTGCCTGTTGGGTCAGCTCCTCCAGCAGGTTGCAGCCGACCTGGTCACCGGCGTGAATCGCCAGCTCGACGTACGCGGTGCCGGGCAGCATCGTCCGCCCCATCACCACGTGGTCGGCCAGCCACGGCTGCGTCGCGACCGACAGCCGTCCGGTCAGCACCGCGCCGCCGTCGGGCAGTTCCACCAGCGCACCCAGCAGCGGGTGTCCGGCGGACTGTGCGCCCAAAGTGCTGACATCGCCGGTCGGCTTAGTCGCGTCAAGCCAGTAGGACTTGTTCTGGAACGCGTACGTCGGCAAGTCCACAGTGGACGCACCCTGGCCGGCGAACAGCGCCTTCCAGTCGATCTTCGCGCCCCGGGAGAACAGCGTCGCCAGCGCGGTGAACACGGTCGGCACCTCGGCCCGGCCGCGCCGCATCGCGGGCACCTGGACGACCCGGTCCGGCCGGTCCGCGACCGCGGTGTCGCATTCCCGCGCCATCCCGGTGAGCACCGCGTCCGGGCCCAGCTCGACGAACCGGGTCACGCCCGCGGCGAGCAAAGTGCTGACTCCGTCGGCGAACCGGACGGCCTCCCGCACGTGGCCCACCCAGTACTGCGGCGAGCGCAGCTCGGCGGCGGTCGCGATCTTGCCGGTCACGTTCGACACCACCGGGATCGACGGCGCGGAGTAGGTCAGCTTCTCCGCCACCACCGCGAACTCGGCCAGCATCGGCTCCATCAGCGACGAGTGGAACGCGTGCGACACGACCAGCTGCTTCGTCCGGCGACCGGCTTCCTTGAAGGCCGCCATCGCAGCCTGCACCGCCTCTTCCGGACCGGAGATGACCACCGACCGCGGTCCGTTCACCGCCGCGACGTCCACCCCGTCCGGCAGCGAAGCGCGCACCTCGTCCTCGGTGGCCGCGATCGCCGCCATCGTGCCTCCGGTCGGCAGCGCCTGCATCAGCCGGCCGCGAGCAGCGACCAGAGAGCAGGCGTCGGCCAGCGAGAACACTCCGGAGACGTGCGCCGCCGCGAGCTCACCGATCGAGTGCCCGGCGACGTAATCCGGCGTGACGCCCCAGGATTCGACCAGCCGGTACAGCGCGACCTCGATCGCGAACAGCGCGCATTGCGTGTACGCGGTCTGGTTGAGCAGCGGCGAGTCTTCCCAGATCACCTGCTTGAGCGGGGTTTCCAGCTCGGCGTCGAAGAGTCCGCAGATCTCGTCGAACGCCCCGGCGAAGGCCGGGAACGCCTCGTACAGCCCGCGTCCCATGCCCGGCTGCTGCGCACCCTGTCCGGTGAACAGGAACGCCGTCAGGTCAGCCGCGCTGACCGTGCCCGCGACAGTGCCCGCCGGGGTCCGGCCGTCGGCCAGTCCGTCGAGCGCCTTCAGCGCCGCTTCGCGGTCGGCCGCCAGGACCACCGCGCGGTGGTCGAGCGCGGCCCGTGCAGTGGCCAAGGTGTAGCCGACGTCGGTCAGGCTGACGTCCGGGTTGGCCCGCAGGTGGGCGGCCAGCCGGGCGGCCTGGTCGGCGAGCGCCTGCTCGACCGAACCAGCCAGCGGCAACGGGATTGCCGCGAGTTCCGGTGCGGTGCGCCGGGTTTCGCTGGCCGGCGCGGGCGGTGCCTCCTCGATGATGATGTGCGCGTTGGTGCCGCTGATGCCGAACGACGAAACGCCAGCGCGACGTGGGTGACCGTTGCGCAGCCACGGCCGCGGTTCGGTGAGCAGCTCGATGTTGCCCGTGGTCCAGTCTACGACCGGCGATGGCGCGTCGACGTGCATCGTCTTCGGCAACATGTTGTGCCGCAACGCCTGCACGACCTTCATCACGCCGGCCGCACCACCGGACGCCTGCGCGTGGCCGATGTTCGACTTCACCGAACCCAGGTACAACGGCCGCTCGCGGTCCTGGCCGTAGGTGGCCAGCAGCGCCTGCGCCTCGATCGGGTCACCGAGCTTCGTGCCCGAACCGTGTGCCTCGACAGCGTCCACATCGGACGGTTGCAGCCCGCCAGCCGCGAGAGCCGCGTGGATCACGCGTTCCTGCGACGGGCCGTTCGGGGCGGTCAGACCGTTGGACGCGCCGTCCTGGTTGACCGCGCTCGACCGGACCACCGCGAGCACCTCGTGGCCGTTGCGCTGCGCGTCGGACAGCCGCTCCAGCAGGAGCAGACCAGCGCCCTCGGCCCAGCCGACGCCGTCGGAAGCCGCGGAGAACGACTTCGACCGGCCGTTGGGCGAAAGCACGCCCTGGCGGCTGGAGTCGACGAACAGGTCCGACTGCGACAGCACCGTGACCCCGCCGGCCAGCGCCAGCCCGCACTCCCCCGCCCGCAGTGCCTGCACCGCGAGGTGCAGCGTGACCAGCGAGGACGAGCACGCGGTGTCCACCGTCATGCTCGGGCCCTCAAGGCCGAGCAGGTAGGAGATGCGGCCGGAGACGACCGCGCCGGAGCTGCCGTTCGGGATGTAGGCGGCGACGTCGGCCGGAGCGCCCGGGGCGCGGCTGCCGTAGTCGTCGTACATCGCGCCGGTGAAGACGCCGGTCAGGCTGCCGCGCAGCACGGTCGGGTCGATCCCGGCGCGCTCGATGGCCTCCCACGCGGTCTCCAGCAGGAGCCGCTGCTGCGGGTCCATCGCCATCGCCTCGCGCGGGCCGATGCCGAAGAACGCCGGGTCGAACTCCGCCGCGTCGTGCAGGAAGCCGCCCTGGTTGGCGTAGGTCTTGCCGCGCTTGCCGCGTTCCGGGTCGTAGATGCCCTCGGTGTCCCAGCCGCGGTTGGTCGGGAAGCCGGAGACCGCGTCGACCTCGTCGACCAGCAGCTGCCACAGGTCCTCCGGCGACCGGACGCCGCCGGGGTAGCGGCAGGCCATGCCGACGATCGCGATCGGTTCCTGCATCGACGCGTTCGTCCGGGCCGTCGTCGCCGGCACCTTCGCGACCGCGCCGAGCAGCTTGCCCTTCACGAAGTCCGCGACGGCCTTGGCGGTCGGGTGGTCGAAGATCAGCGTCGCGGGCAGTGTCAAGCCGGTCGCGGTGCCGAGGAGGTTGCGGAGTTCGACCGCGGCGAGCGAGTCGAAGCCCAGCTCCTTGAACGCCCGCTTTCCGTCCACTTCGGACTTGTCCGCGTAGCCGAGCACGGTGGCCACCTGTGTGCGGACGAGGTCGAGCAGCACTCGGTCCCGTTCGCTTTCCACCAATGCGGCCAGTTCGTCGGCAAGCGCGTTGTCCGCCGCCTTGGCCGCCTTCGCCACGCGACGCGCCTTCGGCGGCACGAAACCACGCAGCAGTGCGGGCAGTTCGTCGGTGCGCGCCCGCAGAGCCGGGACGTCCACGCGAAGCGGCGCGATGACCGCGTCTTCCGTGGCCACGGCGGCGTCGAACAGGGCCAGGCCCTGCTCGGCGGTCACCGCGGGCAGGCCCAGGCGGGCCATCCGGGCGAGGTCGGCTTCGGCGAGGTCGCCGCCGAGTCCGGTGTTCTCCGCCCACAGCCCCCAGGCCAGCGCGGTTGCCGGAAGCCCGGCAGCGCGCCGGTGTTCGGCGAGCCCGTCGAGGAACGCGTTGGCCGCGGCGTAGTTCGCCTGCCCGGCGGGGAGCACCTGGCCGCCTGCCGAGGAGAACATGACGAACGCGGACAGCTGCCGGTCGGCGGTCAGCTCGTGCAGGTGCCAGGCCGCGTCGACCTTCGGGCGCAGGACTGCGTCAAGCTGTTCTGCGGTGAGGGAATCGAAGACACCGCTGTCGGCGGTACCGGCGGCGTGTACCACCGCGCCAAGGTCCGGCAGGCCGTTAACCAGTTGCTCGACCGCTTCCCGGTCAGCGACGTCGCAGGCCGCCACCTGGACCGTCGCGCCCAGGTCAGTCAGCTCTTCGACCAGCTGCGCGGCACCCGGAGCGTCGAGGCCGCGGCGGCTGGTGAGCACGAGGCTCTCCACGCCGTGCTCGGCCACCAGGTAACGCGCCAGCAGGCTGCCGAGACCGCCGGTGCCGCCGGTGATCAGGACGGTGCCGTCCCACGAGGTCGTGCCGGTCGATTCGGTGCGGGTGTAGCGCGGGGCGAGCACCGAACCAGCGCGGATCGCCGCTTCCGGCTCACCTGAGGCGACCACCGCGGCGATCGTCTCGACCTTGGTGTCCGTGTCGGCGTCGATCAGGAACACGCGTCCGGGGTGTTCGGCTTGCGCCGCCCGGGCGAGGCCCCACAGCAGACCCTGCGCGACGTCCACAGTGGACTCGCCAGCCGGGACCGCCGACTGCGTGACGATGGCGAGTTTCGTGTCCGTCAGCCGCGATTCGGCCAGCCACGCCTGGATCTCGGCGAGCAGCCAGGTGACGTTGGCCCGTGCCGCTTCCGGCACCGCACCATCCGCAGCGGGCACCGAGAGCGTCACGAGACCGGGCACCGGCTCCCCGCGATCGACGGCACCGAGCAGGTCAGCGAACCCGCTGTAGGTGGCGGAGACGCCGACTCGGCCCTGGCCGATCGCGACGACATCGCCCGGCTCCGCGGCCGGGACCGGCACGGACTGCCAGCCGATCTTAAGCAGCGAACCGTCCGTGGTCTCCGCCTGCGCGGCCAGTTCGGTCCGCACCGGCCGCGAGACCAGCGACTCGACCGACGCGACCGGGTTGCCTTCGCCGTCCGCGACCTCGATGGACGACAGCTCGTCGCCGTCGATCCGCACGATCCGCACCCGCAGCACCGAAGCGCCGACCGCGTGCAGGCTGACGCCGTTCCACACGAACGGAAGCAGCGTCGAACCGCTCGGGTCGCCGAGGAGGTCGGCGTGCATTGCGGTGTCGAGCAGCGCCGGGTGCAGGCCGTAGGAGCCCGCCGTGGACGCGGCCGGTTCCGGCAGCGAGACCTCGGCGAACACCTCGTTGCCCCGTCGCCACGCGGCCTGGAGGCCCTGGAAAGCCGGGCCGTAGCCATAACCGCGTTCGTTGAGCAGTTCGTACGCGCCCTCGACCGGGATCGGAGTCGCGCCCGCCGGCGGCCATTCGGTGAGGCCAGCGGGTTCCGGCCGCGCGGCGGCAGACAGGGTGCCCAGCGCGTGCTGAGTCCAGTCGCCGTCCGATTCGACCGGGCGGGAGAACACCGTGACCGGGCGACGGTCGCCGTTCGCGGGCCCGACCACGACCTGCAGCGCGACCGCGCCGTCCGGCGACAGGATGAGCGGCGCTTGCAGCGTCAGCTCCTCGACCACCGGATGGCCGACCTGGTCGCCGGCGGCGACGGCCAGTTCGACGAACCCGGTGCCGGGCACCAGGATCGCGCCCTTCACCACGTGGTCGGCGACCCACGGCACCGAGGAAGCGGACAACCGTCCAGTGAGGACAGTGGTGTCCGAACCGGACAGTGCCACGACCGCGCCCAGCATCGGGTGTGCCAGCGGCTGCTGGCCGACCGAGGTGACATCGCTGGATGGAGTCGCGTCGAGCCAGTAACGCTTGTGCTGGAAGGCATACGTCGGCAGGTCGAGCCGGACCGGGCCGTCGCCGAGCAGCGGGCCGAGCTTCGCCGCGCCGCGGATGTGGAGACGACCGGCCGCGGTGAGCGCGGTGCGCACCTCGTCCTGGTCGCGCCGGCCAAACGGGACGAACTCCGCGTCGACGCTCTGCGGGCCGAGCGCGGACAGCACGCTGTCCGGGCCGATCTCCAGGAACGTCTGGACGCCGCTCTCCGCCAGAGTCGTAACCGCAGCACCGAACCGGACCGTCTCGCGGACATGGGTGACCCAGTACTCCGGCGAACGCAGCTCGTCGTCGGTGGCGAGTTTCCCGGAGACCGTCGAGACAATCGGGATCTTCGGTGCGTCGTACTTCAAGCCAGCGGCGATCTCGCGGAACTCGTCCAGCATCGGCGACATCAGCGGCGAGTGGAACGCGTGGCTCACGCGCAACCGTCGCGTTTGGACACCGTCAGCAGCGCGCTCGATCTCGGCGACCACGTCCGCGTCACCCGAGATGACCACGGCGGCCGGGCCGTTCACCGCTGCGATGCTGACTGCGTCCTCGTGGTCCTGCAGCAGTTCGCGGACCGTCTCTTCGGTCGCGGAGAACGAGACCATCGCGCCGCGCCGGTCGTTCAGCGCGCCCATCAAGCGACCGCGAGCGGCGACCAGTTTCGCTGCGTCTTCAAGGGAAAGCACGCCCGCGACATGGGCCGCGGCCAGTTCGCCGATCGAGTGCCCAGCGAGCGCGTCGGGGCGGAAGCCCCACGACTCGGCGAGCCGGAACAGCGCGACCTCGATCGCGAACAGCCCGGTCTGGGTGTACTGCGTCTGGTCCAGCAGGCCGCGGTCGGCGAGTTCGGTGGTGCCGAACACGACGTCCCGAAGCGGCACGTCGACCAGCGGGTCGATCGCCGCGCACACCGCGTCGAACGCCGTCGCGAAGGCCGGGTACGCGTCGTACAGCTCGCGTCCCATGCCGACCCGCTGCGCGCCCTGGCCGGAGAACAGGAAGGCGAGCTTCCCGTCTACGACCTGGCCCGTCGGTGCGTCGCCGCCCGCCAGCGCGTCGAGTCCGTCGGCAAGTTCTGCCGCAGTCTCGGCGACCACCACCGCGCGATGTTCCAGCGAGGCCCGCGTCGCAGCCAGCGAACGCGCGATCTCCGCGACGGAAACGCCCTCAGCGAGCCAAGAACGCAGCCGCGCCGCCTGTCCGCGCACCGCAGCGGCGGACCGGCCGGACAACGCGACCGGAACGATCGTCTGCGTCTCCGAAGGCCGCTCGACCGGGATCGCCGGAGCCTGTTCCAGGATGACGTGCGCGTTCGTGCCGCTGATGCCGAACGACGACACCGCGGCGCGGCGCGGCCGATCGACCTGCCAGTCCCGGGCTTCGGTCAGCAGCCGGACCGCACCGGTCTCCCAATCGACCACAGTGGACGGACGGTCGACGTGCAGCGTCTGCGGCAACTGGCCGTGCTGCATCGCCATGACCATCTTGATGATGCCGGCGACACCCGCCGCGGCCTGAGTGTGACCGATGTTCGACTTGATCGACCCAAGCCACAACGGCTGGTCCTCGGAACGATCCTGGCCATAGGTGGCCAGCAGCGCCTGCGCCTCGATCGGGTCGCCCAGCGTGGTACCAGTGCCGTGACCCTCGACAGCGTCCACTTCGGACGGATGCAGACCAGCGTCGGCCAACGCCTTGGCGATCACCCGTTGCTGCGAAGGACCATTCGGCGCGGTAAGGCCGTTCGACGCGCCGTCGTGGTTCACCGCGGAGCCACGGAGGACGGCGAGCACCGGGTGCCCGTTGCGGCGTGCGTCGGACAGCCGCTCGACGAGCAGCATGCCCGCGCCCTCGCCCCAGCCCGTACCGTCGGCCGCTTCGGCGAACGCCTTGCACCGGCCGTCGGCGGAAAGCCCGCGCTGACGGCTGAAGTCGATGAAAGTGTCCGGAGTGGACATCACGGTGACACCGCCGGCCAGCGCCAGCGTGCACTCGCCGCGACGCAGCGCCTGCACCGCCCAGTGCAGTGCGACCAGCGACGACGAGCAGGCAGTGTCCACGGTGACCGTCGGGCCTTCGAGACCCAGCGCGTACGACACGCGACCGGACACGACGCTGGCGAGGCTGCCGTTGCCGAGGTAGCCCGCGATGTCGTCGGAGACCGTGCCGAGGCGGGTGCCCCAGTCGTGGTACATCACGCCGGCGAACACCCCGGTCGCGCTGCCGCGCAAGGCGACCGGGTCGATTCCGGCGCGCTCGAACGCCTCCCACGAGACCTCCAGCAGCAGCCGCTGCTGCGGGTCCATCGCCGCCGCCTCGCGCGGGCTGATCTCGAAGAAGTCCGCGTCGAATTCGGCCGCGTCGTGCAGGAAGGCACCGTGCTTGACGTAGGAGTGGCCGGGCTTTCCGGGCTCCGGGTCATACAGCGAGTCGACGTTCCAGCCGCGGTCGACCGGGAAGGCGGACAGCGCTTCCTCGCCCTCGGACACGAGCCGCCACAGGTCTTCCGGCGTCGCGACGCCACCTGGGTAGCGGCAAGCGATGCCGACGATGGCGATCGGCTCCTCCGGGTCCACAGTGGTCACCGGAGTGATCGTGCGAGTCGGGGCCAGCCCGGCCAGGCGCGACGCCAGGTACTCGGCGAGCGCGCGCGGTGTCGGGTAGTCGAACACCAGCGTCGCGGGCAGCCGCATGCCGGTGACCGAGTCGAGGATGTTGCGCAGTTCCACCGCGGCCAGCGAGTCGAACCCGATCTCGCCGAACGGGCGGGCCGGGCTGATCGCGTCCGCGCTGTCGTGGCCGAGAACAGCCGCGACGTGCGTGCGCACCAGGTCGAGCAGCGCACGGTCTCGGTCGGCCTCGGCGAGGTGCGCGAACCGCTCGGCGAACTGCTGCTCCGGCGTCACTTCCCCGCTGGCGACGGCGATCCGGCGGCGACCGGCGGGAACGAGCCCGCGCAGCACGGCCGGAACGTCCTCGCCACGCGACCGCAGGGCAGCGCGGTCGACGCGGGTCGGCACGACCGTCGGAACACCGGTGCCGAGCGCAGCATCAAGGGCAGCAAGGCTTTCCGACACGGTCAGCGGAGCCAGACCCAGCCGCGCGATGCGGTTACGGTCCACTTCGGACAGTGTCGCGCCCATGCCGATCGCCTGACCAGCGTCCGGGGCCCAGAGACCCCAGGCCAGCGACGTCGCGGGCAGGCCAGCGGCGTGCCGGTGCTCGGCGAGTGCGTCGAGGAAGGTGTTGCCCGCGGCGTAGTTCGCCTGCCCGGCACCGTCGGCGAGACCGGCCGAGGAGGAGAACAGGACGAACGCCGACAGATCCAGCTCCGCAGTCAGCTCGTGCAGCGCCCACGCCGCGTCGAGCTTCGGAGCCAGGACTGCGTCGAGTTGCTCGGCGGTCAGCGAGCCGATCATCGCGTTGTCCAGCACGCCAGCGGTGTGCACGACGGCGGACAGCGCGTACTCGGCCTTCTTGATGGCCGCCGACAGCGAACGCTTCTTGCTGACGTCCGAGGCGACCACCTTGGCGGTCGCGCCCAGCTCAGCCAGCTCGTCGACCAGTTCGGCCGCGCCCGGCGCGTTCGTACCGCGACGGCTGAGCAGCAGCAAGCTGCGAACGCCGTGCTTCGTGACCAGGTGCTTCGCGACCTGGGCACCGAGACCGCCGGTGCCGCCGGTGATCAGCACGGTGCCGTCGGCGCGCCAGGTCGGCTCCCCGCTTTCGGCGGCCAGCCGGACCAGCCGACCGGCCGAGACCGTGTCACCGTCGATGCGCAGCTCCGGCTCGCCCGAGCCGAGCGCGGTCGCCAGGGTCGCCGCGGTGGCAGCGCCCTCGACCAGCACCACGCGACCCGGGTGCTCGGCCTGGGCCGAACGCACGAGACCACGGACGGCGGAGTCGGCCAGCGTGCCGCGCGTCAGCACGACCAGCCGCGACGAGGCGTAGCGGTCGCCTTCAAGCCACTGCTGCAGCACAGTCCGCACGCGGTGCGCGGTCTGCTTGGCAGCGGCGGCGATGTTCTTGCCCGGCACGGAAACCGGCAGCAGCACGACCTCGGGCACGTCGACCAGCGACACCAGCGAGTCGACCACCGGAACGTCGAAGCCGCTGACCGAGCCCAGCGAGGCGAGCGTCGGCAGCTCGGCGGAACCGGTGACCGGCGTCCGTTCGACGGTGTACAGCAGGTCGCGCGCCTGGGTGCCGAGGTCAGCCTCGCGGACCGGCCGCGAGCGGAACGACTCGACGGACAGCACCGGCGTACCGGCCACGTCCGTCACGTCGATCGAGACACCACCGGTGGCCGGCGACGTAATCCGCACCCGGACCTCGGTCGCACCGGAAGCGTGCAACCGCACGCCAGTCCACGCGAACGGCAACCGGATCTCGTCCGGCTCGCGCGCCTCGCCCGGAGCGAAGTCGGTGGCGTGCAGGACCGCGTCGAGCAGCGCCGGGTGGACGCCGAACACCGCGTCGCGACCGGTCGCAGGCAGCGCGACCTCGGCGAACACAACGTCGTCGCGCTTCCACGCGGTGCGCAGGCCCTGGAACAGCGGGCCGTAGCCGTACCCCTGCTCGGCGAGTTCGGTGTACAGCTCGCTCGTCGCGACCACTTCGGCACCGGCGGGCGGCCATTCGCCGCGCGGGGCGGGCTCGACCACTGGACCGGCGGCGAGGACGCCGATGGCGTGCCGGGTCCAGGCCGCGTCGGCGTCGTTGTCGGGGCGGGAGTGGAACTCGATGGTGCGGCGGCCGTCGACGTCCGGGCCCACCAGCGTCTGCAGCGCGACGCCACCCGTCTCCGGCAGCGCGAGCGGGGCCTGCAGCGTCAGCTCGTCGACCACGCCGTAGCCGACCTGGGCGGCGGCGTGCAGAGCCATCTCGACGAACGCGGTGCCCGGCAGCACCGGGGTGCCCGCGATCGCGTGGTCGGCCAGCCACGGGTGCGTCCGAAGCGCGACGCGACCGGTGAGGACTAGGCCGTCGTCGCCCGCCAGGCCGATCTCGGCGGCGAGCAGCGGGTGCCCGGAAGCGAGCTGGCCGAAGTCCGCCGCATCGCCGTGGCCGGTCGGCGCGGTGAGCCAGTAGTGCTTGTGCTGGAAGGCATACGTCGGCAAGTCGACAACCTGTGCCGGACCGAAGAACGCCGTCCAGTCGATCGCCACGCCACGGGTGTGCAGGCGGCCGAGCGCGGACGCGAGGGTGGTGACCTCGGGCCGGTCGCGGCGCTGCGCGGGGGTGAACGCTATGGCGTCGCTGGTGCCGGCGGCCATCGCGGACAGCACGGCGTCCGGGCCGACCTCGATCGCCGTCGTGACGCCGGCGTCGACCAGCGCCTTGACGCCGTCGGCGAACCGCACCGCGCGGCGGACGTGCCACAGCCAGTACCCCGGCGAGCAGAGTTCTTCGGCGGTCGCGATCCTGCCGGTCACATTCGAGACGACCGGGATCGCCGGGGCCGCGTAGTCGACCACCTCGAGGATCTCGCGGAACTCGGCCAGCATCGGCTCCATCAGCGGCGAGTGGAACGCGTGCGACACGCGCAGCTCACTGATCTTGCGGCCCTGCATACGGAACACCGACACGACGGCTTCCACCGCTTCGCGCTCGCCGGAGACGACGACCGACGTCGGACCGTTCACCGCGGCCAGGCTGACCTGGTCGCCCAGCAGCGGCTGGACCTCGTCTTCGGTCGCCGCGATGGCGACCATCGCGCCTCCGCCCTTGCCCCCACCGCCACCCTCAACCGAGTCGCTCCGCGACGCTGTGTTGTTCCTGGGCAACGCCTGCATCAGCCGTCCGCGAGCGGCGACGACCAGGCACGCGTCGGCGAGCGACCACACGCCCGCGATGTGCGCGGCAGCGAGCTCGCCGATCGAGTGGCCGAGCAGGAGGTCCGGCCGCACGCCCCACGATTCGAGCAGCCGCGCCAGCGCGACCTCGACCGCGAACAGCGCGCACTGGGTGTACTGCGTCTCGTTCAGCTCCTCGGCGTTGTCGCCGAAGAGAACGTCGCGCAGCGGGGTCTCCATCTGGACGTCGAGGTGGTCGACGGCCTCGTCGAAGACCTCGGCGAACTTCGGGTACGCCAGATACAGCTCACGCCCCATAGCGAGGCGCTGCGAACCCTGGCCGGTGAACAGCATCGCGAGCTTGCCCGGCGTGCGCTCGCCAAGGACGACGTTCGGGTCCTGCTCCCCTGCCGCCAGCGCCTGCAGCCCGCGCACGGCGTCGGCGACGTTCTCCGCGACGACCACAGCGCGCTGGTCGTGCGCGGCGCGAGTGGTGGCGAGCGAGAAGCCGAGGTCAGTCAGCGGCTGGAATTCCACAGTGGACACGAGCGCGGCGGCCTGCGCCTGGAGCGCTTCTTCGCTGCGCGCCGAGACAACGAGCGGCACGACCGGCAGCTCGTCACTGGTGGTTTCCGCTGCTTCAACGGCCGGAGCCTGCTCGATGATGACGTGTGCGTTGGTCCCGCTCACGCCGAACGACGAAATACCAGCGCGGCGCGGACGTTCGCCCTCCGGCCATTCCCGCTGCTCGGTCAGCAGCTCGACAGCCCCCGCAGTCCAGTCGACGTGCGGCGTCGGCTCGTCCACGTGCAGTGTCTTCGGCAGCACGCCGTGCCGGATCGCTTCGACCATCTTGATGATGCCCGCGACACCCGCCGCGGCCTGCGTGTGACCGATGTTCGACTTGATCGACCCGAGCAGCAGCGGCGTCTCGCGGTCCTGACCGTAGGTGGACAGCAGCGCCTGCGCCTCGATCGGGTCGCCGAGCCGGGTACCGGTGCCATGGGCCTCAACAGCGTCCACATCGGACGCTTCCAGGCCAGCGTCCGCCAGCGCGCGCTTGATCACGCGCTGCTGCGAAGGACCATTCGGCGCAGTAAGGCCGTTCGAGGCACCGTCGGAGTTGATCGCCGAGCCACGGACCACGGCGAGCACCGTGTGTCCATTCGCGACTGCGTCGGAAAGCCGTTCCAGCACCAGCACGCCGACGCCCTCGGCAAACCCAGTGCCATCCGCAGCCGCCGCGAAAGCCTTGCAACGACCGTCTTCCGCGAGACCACGCTGGCGGCTGAACGCGGTGAACGTGCCCGGCGCGCCCATCACCGCGACACCACCGGCCAGCGCGAGCTGAGTTTCCCCACGCCGCAACGCCTGCACCGCCAAGTGCAGCGCGACGAGCGAGCCAGAGCAAGCAGTGTCAACGGTCAGCGTCGGCCCTTCGAGACCGAGCGCGTAAGCGACGCGACCGGACACGACGCTGGGCGCGTTGCCGGTGAGAAGGTAGCCGTCGAGACCATCGGGAGCTTCGTGCAGCCGCGGGCCGTACTCCTGTGCCTCTGCGCCGATGAACACGCCGCCCGGAGTGCCGCGCAGCGTGGACGGGTCGATCTTGGCCCGCTCCAACGCTTCCCACGCGGTCTCGAGCACGAGCCGCTGCTGCGGGTCCATCGCGGACGCTTCGCGCGGCGCGATGCCGAAGAACCCGGCGTCGAATTCCCCGGCGCCGGGCAGGAATCCGCCCGAGGTGACGTAGCTGCTGCCCGGCTTGTCCGGGTCGGGGTCGTACAGGCTGTCGAGGTCCCAGCCGCGGTCCTCCGGGAAGCCGGAGATGGTGTGCACCTCGTCGGCGACCAGCCGCCACAACGCTTCCGGCGACACCGCGCCGCCCGGGTAGCGGCAGCCGATGCCGACGATCGCGACCGGCTCGTCGTTCGCGCCGCCGGCGGCCAGTGTCGCGGCCGATTCCTCCGCGCCGAACACCTCGGCGTGCAGGAAACGCGCGACCGCGGCCGGGGTCGGATAGTCGAAGGCCAGCGTCACCGGCAGGTCCAGCCCGGTCGCGTCGGACAGCTGCGCGTGCAGCTCCACCGCCGCGAGCGAGTCGAAACCGTGGTCGGAGAACGCTTTCTCCGGGTCGAGGACGGCCGGAACCTCAGGCAGCGCGGCCTGCAGCGCCGCCCGCGTCGCGTCGTGGACCACGCCGGCGAGGAACCCCGCGCGGTCCGCCGGCGGCAGAAGCGTCAGCCGCTCCGCGAAGCCGGATTCCCGATTCTTCTCACTCTCACGCATTGCGCACTCCACCGCGGTAGCCAGGCAGCATTCATGGGTCGTCGGTCGGATCGTAGGGCGGGCTCGCGCCGCGCCGGATCCCCAGAAAACGTCGTTAGGGGCGGGAAATCACCAGGCGACGCGCAGCAGCGACGGGCCGCGCACGATCACCCCGTACTCCCATTTCACGCCGTCGCGCCCGTCCGCGAGCCGCAATTCCGGGAACCGCTCCAGAATCGCTTTCAGCGCCTCCTGCAGTTCCAGCCGGGCCAGCTGCGCCCCGATGCAGTGGTGCGGGCCGTGCCCGAACGCGACGTGCGGGTTCGGGCTGCGGGTGAGGTCGATGACGTCCGGGTTCGCGAACACCTCCGGATCGCGGTTCGCCGCGTGCAGCGCGGGCAGCACCGGATCGCCCGCCCGCACCACGACGTCGCCGATCCGGATGTCCTCGCGGGCATACCGGGCGAACATCGCCGCGGTGTTGATCGGCACCCAGCGCAGCAGCTCCTCCACCGCGGTCGGCATGATCTCCGGCTGCGCCCGCAGTTGCGCGAGCAGCTCCGGCTGCGTCAGCAGGGTGAAGATGAAGCTCGGCAATGCCGAGGACACCGTCTCCACGCCGCCGGTGAGCAGGCCCGCGCCGGCGATCGAGATGAGCTCGTTTTCACTGAGCTTGTCCCCGGCGTCGCGCGCGTAGACGAGCGCGCCGAGGAGGTCGTCGGTCGGGTCCTCGCGGCGTTGCGCGACCAGCTGGGCCACGTAGTTGTCCAGCTGATCGCCGTAGACGTCGAGCACATCGCCCTTCGCCGTGGCGTCGCTGACCAGCGCCTGAGTCCACTCGCGGAAGATCGTGTGGTCTTCCTTGGGCACTCCGAGCAGGTTGCAGATCACCGTGACCGGCAGCGGCCGCGCGAGGTCCTCGACGAGGTCGCCGGGCGCGCCGTTCTCGATCATCGCGTCGATCAGCTCGTGCGTCAGGACGCGGACGCTCTCGCGCATCGTCTCCAGCCGGCGCGCGGTGAACGCCTTCATCACCAAGCGGCGCAGGCGGGTGTGGTCCGGCGGGTCCATGCCCATGATGCCGTCGCCCATCTGCTGACGGCGCATCCGCGGCTGGTCCAGGCCCTGGGCCAGCTCCCGGCTGAACCGCGGGTCCGCGCTCACCAGCTTGACGTCGGCGTACTTCGTCGCCAGCCACGCCTGCTCGCCGAAGGGCAACTGCACCCGGCTCATCGGCTCGTCGCGCTGCAACTGGTGGTAGGTCTCGGATACGGACGTCTCGTGCATGTCGAACGGATACGCCCGGACGGTACGGCGCGTGCTCATCGCGAATCCCCTCCGATCGCGGTCATCGGCTGCTCCAATGCCTGGGTGTCATGGGTGTGCTGGACGTACGAGAGCGCCGACATCAGCGTCGACGAGGTGATCCGGCCGCTCGGCGCGCGTTCGGCGATCCCGCGCAACGGCAGCGAACCGAGCTCGGACCAGCCGAGCCGGCCGTCCGCGTCGAGCGTGCTGCGCGCCTGCCCCGCGTTGTCCGGGTGCAGGCAGTAGGGCACGTCGAGCAGACCGCGTTTGAAGGCGACCACGAGCGCGCGGTCGAGATCGGCGTGGCTGTTGAGGACCGCGTCGACCAAGGCGTAGGCCTCGCGGTACACCTGGTTGTCTTCGTCCACAATGGTCTTGACGCCTTTCGCCGAGGCTGCCGCGTGTTCGAGCGCGGTCACGTTCTCGGCGACGGTCGGGATGCGGTGGGCTTCGGCTGCGGTCTTGACGATCAGCCGCTCCGAACCGGTGCTCATCGCCAGCTCGGCCGCCTTGCCCAGCAACAACATCGCGCCGTCGGGCGTGCGCGGGAAGAGGCCCATGTAGGCGTAGATCACCACGTGCCAGGTCGCTTCCGGCAAGAACTCGGCGCACAACCGGCGCAACGCGGCAACGGCTTCGCGATCCTGCTGCAGGTTCGTTTGCTGCGCGTAGCTCACCGAAATGCTGCGCACACCCTTGCGGTAGAAGAACAACGCCTCCAGCACGCTGATCGCGACCAGCTCGCTCGGCGGACACAGCTGTCCGAGCATGCAGCCGCCGAACGTCTCCAGATGCGGACGGCCTCCCGGGTGTTCCGCGTCGACCAGCAGATCGCAGCAGTACGCCCAATTCCGCACGGATTCGTCGAGCGGCGTGCGGCTGTAAGGCAGGCAGTAGGAAATCGGGCCGCCCTCGGTGGCATGCAGACCGGCGGCGATCATCGCGCGGAAGATGTCCACCGGCCGGGCCGAACCGTGCCGGACCTGCACCGGGAAGTCCGGGCCTTCGAGACCGTCGAGCATCGCCCTGGTCACCTCGGGCGGATGGTTGACGATCGGGTAGCCGTTGAGCGGAATTCCGTTGCGCAGCGCGTGTTCCGCGGAATCGGTGTCGCGGACGCGGGTGTAGCTGTCGAGCGTGAGCGTGCCGACAGTCGCGGCGTTCGCGCGCTTGGTCGCGACCAGCCCGGCGCGCATCGCGGCCGGACTGTCGAAGCCCATGCGCGGCTGCACGACCAGTTCCCCGGCCGCGTGCCGCTGCGCTACGAACCGCTCGAAGCTCACGCTCCCTCCAACTGGCTGACCCCGCCGGGAAGCGTGGCCGCGAAGTGCCGGAAGGCGGCGACGTTCTGCTCGTCGAAGACCCCGTCGAACCCGGCGAACAGCAGTTCCGCGGTCTGTTCGTCGGAAAGCGGGCCTCCCGTGCCGAGTTTTCCGCCGATGACGATCGGCAGCCGGCGCAGCCCAGGAAGCGCCCGCAGCCGTTGCACGACCCGGAGCCCGTCCTGGTAGCCGTGGCCGTTGACGCTGCTCAGCACGAGCATCGACGGACGGCGGCTGACGCATTCGGACTCCAGCAGCTCGTCCGGCACGCACGCGCCGAGGTTCACGACGTCGAAACCGAGTTCCGCCACCAAGAGTTCGAGGTAGACCAGGTTCCAGGTGTGCGAATCGGACGCCATGCTGCTCACGATCACCGTGCGCCCGCTGGGTTCTTCGACGATGCTGCCGCCGTAAGCGCGGACTTCCTCGCTCATGGCGACACCTCATAGGCTCGCTGATAGTCCAAACGAGACACCGAAATGACCTCGTCGCCGCGAACCACGACCTCGGTCGGCGCGGGGCGGCCGAGGAAGCTGATCAGACTCGCGGTGACGCCGTACGCGCCCACGTTCGGCACAGTCAGCAGGTCTCCGGCCGACAGCTCGGGAAGCTTCGCAGCCTTAGAAAGCGAATCGCCGGGAGTACACAGTGGACCGACGAGTTGCCCCGGGTTGTCGCCGACCTGCTCGACCCCGACCGCGGCGGGCAGCAGGCGTCCGATGCCGGAAAGGCCGCCGACCACGTTGATTCCGGCGTCGAGAATGACGAACCGGTGGCCCCGGCTCTCCTTCACGTTCACGACGCCGGCCAGCAGCGTCCCGCAGGTCCCGGAGAGATAGCGGCCGGATTCGCAAGCCAGCTCGACCTCGCCGCTGCGCCACTCGGGCAGGTAGAGGTCGAGAAGCTGCTCCAAACCGTTGCGCAGCTTCGGGTAGTCGGTGCGCTCGCCGGGAACCGCGTACGGCGACGAGAATCCACCGCCGATGTCGAGCAATTCCAGCGGCAGTCCCACTTCCTGGCGAAGCTGCGAGGCCGACTGCAGCACGAACTCGTACTCGCCGAGCAGCGCGTCCTCGTCCTGCGCGTTGCTCATGGTGAAGAAGTGCGCGCCGACGATCTTGGCTCCGTTGACCGCCTTGAACAGCGGCATCAGCTCGGGCAGAGTCTCGGCGTCGACACCGAACTGCGACGGGCGGCCCATCATCCGGATCCCGGTCGACGCGCTGCCCTGCGTGGTGTTCACCCGCAGCAGGCAACGCGCGACAGTGTCCTGCCGTTCCGCAGCGGCACCGACGTGCTGCAGGTCAGTCAGCGATTCGACGGAGAACAGCCGGACGCCCGCGGTGATCGCCGCGTCCAGCTCGCCGTCGGTTTTGCCCGGACCGGTGTAGAGGATGTCTTCCGGCGCGAACCCGGCGGTCAGCGCGTTGGCCAGCTCGCCGGTCGAGCTGATCTCCGCGCGGCAACCGCCCTCGCGGAGTTCGCGGGCGATCTCCGGATGCGGGTTGGCCTTCAGCGCGTAGTAGACCGCGAACCCCTCGGGCAGCAGGCTGAACAGCTGATCGCGCGACTGGGCGGTCACGTCAAGGTCGTACACGTAAGCCGGCGTGCCGAACCGTGCGGCCAGCTCGTCGTACTTGCTCATTTGCGGGCACCTTCCACCAGCAGGGCGAGTTCCTTCGTCGCGTTCTTGCCGTGCGCGGTGAGCGGGAACTCGTCCACGACGTGGCACAGCGCGGGCACCTTCTGCGGCTCGAGCCGCTGCGCCAGTTCCTTGAGCACCGTGGTCGGCGGCAGGTCGCTTTCCACGCAGATCGCCAGGTCGCGCGTCTCGCTCGGCGGGATCGCCCCCGCCGCGCGCACGCCCGGGATGTCCATCGCGGCCGCCTCGATCTCCAAAGTGGACATCCGGATTCCCTTGCGCTTGAACATGTCGTCGCGGCGGCCCTCGAAGTAGAGGTAGCCGTCCTCGTCGAGCCGGCCGTAATCGCCGGTGTGCAGCCGGAGCTCGCCAGTGGCCTCGTCGCGGCGGAACGCTCGCGCGGACAGCTCCGGGGCGCGCCAGTAACCGGGCATCACGTGCGGTCCGGCAGCCACGATCTCGCCGATTTCGCCCGCGGGCAACGGAGTCCCGTCGGCGGCGAGGATGTGCACGGTCGTGCCGGGCAGCGGAAGGCCCGACGAACCCGGACGTTCGGTGTCTTCCTCAGGCGGCATCACGGTGATCCGCTTGCACTCGGTCTGGCCGAACTGGCGGACAACACGCACGCCGGGGAAGGCGTCGCGGAGCTTCTCGATCGTCGAATCCGGCAGCGCCGCACCGGTGTTGGTGAACAGCCGCACCGGAGCCGGTTCGCGCTGGTCGCGCTCGGCCAGCGTGGCGATCATCGTCGCGAGCGAAGGCACGATCGGGACGACCGTCGCGCCGACCTCGCGCATCCGTTGCAGGAGGCGAAGATCGGACTCGGCGTCGGCGAGCACGATCTCGCTGCGGCCGAGCGTCGAGAGGAGGACTTTGTACAGGCCGTAGTCCCAGGACATCGGGAAGCGGCAGAAAACGACGTCGTCCTGGCGGTACCCCAGCACCGCCTGGATCGCGCCGGCCGCGAAGGTGACCTGCCGGTGCGGCCCGATGACACCCTTGGGCGCGGCCGTGCTTCCGGAGGTGTAAACGAGGACCGCGACGTCGTCGAGGTCGACCTCGGTCGGCTCTGTGCGAGTTTTGTCGCGGTAAGCTTCTTCGACTTCCGTCCACAGTGGAGCGAACTCTTGGGGCTGCAGGATCAGCACCGGTTCGGCGTTCTCGACGACAGAGTCGAAATGGAACTGCTTCATCGCCGGATTGATCGGCACGAACACCGCGCCCCGCCGCGATGTGCCGTGGAAGAGCGCGACCAGCGCCCGGTCCGTCGGCAACTGCACCACCACGCGATCGCCGCGCCGCACCCCGCGCCGCGCGAGGACCGCCTCCACCGCGTGACTCCAAGCGGCCAGCTCGGCATACGTCCACACCCCCGCCCGGTCGCGCACCGCGGCGGCGTCCGGCGCGCTGGCCACCGCCGCGTCGAGCAGGGCATGGACGAGAGAACCGGATTCGTTCACGACTGCCACTCCCGAAAGGATTCGTAGAATCACCGTGCCTGCGCGGGATAGCTCCCCGACGTCGGGAAAGTTATCCGCGCGCAGGCGGTGATCCACACCCCTAACGGCCCCTAGCTGGCAGTCTGCCGGTCCGTGAAGGGCTCCTTGAGGGAATCTGATTCGCACAAGGATCCCAAAACGGGCCGTAATCGGGGGAGGGGCTG
>NZ_JBHZAG010000073.1:0-51492 GCF_042754125.1 Amycolatopsis sp. NPDC059235 | reverse complement strand
GTCTGGAGGTGCAGTGCGCACGGCCCCCCGGGCCGGGTGCACTGCACCTCCAGACGCCGACTTAAAGGCGATCCCGCCGCGACGACGAAGTCGGCGCCAAAAACACAGCTGGTGACCTACCTCCCCAACCCAACCCCACCAAACCTCCGCGACAGCAAACCCGAGCCATATAACCCATCACACCCCCGCCGGCCCAAGAAACGTCCCGCCAGTAGCGTCCACAACCTGCCCAGTCACCCACCGCGAATCCGCCGAAGCCAGGAACGCAACCACATCGGCGATGTCAGCCGGATCAGCGACCCGCCGCAGCGCGGACGCCCCCGCCGTCCCCGCCCGCATGCGCTCGTCGGCGAACATGTGCGCGGTGCGTTCGGTCGGCGTCGGGCCGGGCGCGACCGCGTTCACCGTGATCCCCCGCTGGCCGAGTTCCTGCGCCAGGGTGCGGGTGAACACGTCGAGCGCACCCTTCGTCATGCTGTAGGCCAGCTCGAACGGCAACGCGATCCGCGTGTCCCCGGACGAGATGTTGACGATCCGGCCGCCGTCCCGCAGGACCGGCAACAGCCGCTGCACCAAGAAAAACGGTGCCTTCACGTTCACCGCGAACACCCGGTCGAAGTCCTCCGGCGTCGCCGTGGTGATCGAACCGGCTCCGGTCGCTGCGTTGTTGACCAGGATGTCGAGCGCGACCTCGCCGGTGCGTTCGCGCAGCTCCGCCGAGAGCCGGTCAACCAGCGTCGCCGCGTCCCCGTCGACGCCCAGCGTCGCCTGCACCGCGAACGCTTGCCCGCCGCTTGCTTCAATCGCCGCGACAGTGTCCTTGGCTGCCGCTTCGTCACTGCCGTAGTGCACGGCGACCAGCGCGCCGTCGTTCGCCAGCCGCGTCGCGATGGCCCGGCCGATGCCCTTGCCGCCGCCGGTGACCAGTGCGATCTTCTTCGTCATTTCTTGCTCCCCTGAAGTGGTGTGAACTTCGATGTCCACACTTTCGGGGAGTCCGCTTACCGGCTGCGCACGAAGCGCTGACGGGGCCGGTCAGCGCTCAGCCAGGCTTCAGCCGGTACCAGACTTCCGGCCGTCCGACCTGCCCGTATCGCGGTTCGCGCTGTGCCAGCCCGTTGTCCGCCAAGTACTCCAGATACCGCCGCGCGGTCACGCGAGACGCCCCGATCGCGCTCGCCGCACCACCGGCGGACAGCCCTTCGCCAGCGCCGGCCAGCGCGTCGGTGATCGCGTCCAGCGTCTCCGCGCTCATGCCCTTCGGCAGCGGCGCGGACTCGGTGGTGCGCAGCGTGCCGAGCGCACGGTCGATCTCCGCCTGCCCGGTGACCTCGCCGGACGCCTCGCGGAACGACGCGTAGCGCTCCAGCTTGTCCCGCAGCGAGGCGAACGTGAACGGCTTCAGCAGGTACTGCACGACCCCGACCGAGACCGCCGCCTTGACCAGCGCGAGGTCACGCGCGGACGTCACCGCGATGACGTCGATCGGCAGCCCGGCCGCGCGCAGCGAACGGCAGACCGCGAGGCCGTGCGTGTCCGGCAGGTAGAAGTCCAGCAGGACCAGGTCGACGGGCTCGCGTTCGCAGAACCGCAGCGCCTCGCCGCCGGAATGCACCACCCCGGCGACCACGAATCCGGACAGCCGCTCGACGTACAGCCGATGCGCCTCGGCCGCCACCGGCTCGTCTTCCACCACCAGCACCCGGATCACGCCGACACCTCCTGCCTCGGCAACCGTACGGTGAACACCGCGCCGCCGTCGCGTCCGACGTCAATGGTGCCGCCGTAGCGCCGGACCGCCTGCACGACCAGCGCCAGCCCGAGACCGTGCTCGTCGCCCGCCTTCGTCGACCAGCCCCGGCGGAACATCTCCCCCACCGCTTCCTCCGGTACGCCCGGCCCGTTGTCCGCGACGCGCAGCAGCAGACCGTCCTCTTCGGACCGTGCGGTGACCACCACCGCCGGGCGTGCGCCGGATTCCCGCACCACCGCGTCGATTCCGTTGTCGATGAGGTTGCCGAGGATCGTCACCAGATCCCGTCCGGCGACGCCGGGGCCGAGGTCGTCGATCATCGTGTCCGGCGTGATGGTGAACTCCACGCCGCGTTCGCTCGCCTCCGCGGCTTTGCCGAGCAGCAACGCGGCCAGCACCGGTTCGGCGACCGCGGTCATCACGCGATCGGTGAGCTCCTGTGCGAGCGCGAGTTCGGCGGTCGCGAAGTCCACGGCGTCCTCGGGACGCCCTAATTCCACCAGCGACACGACCGTGTGCAGCCGGTTCGCGGCCTCGTGCGCCTGCGAACGCAGCGCTTCGGCGAGGCTGCGCGCGGTGGTCAGCTCACCGGTGAGCGTCTGAAGTTCGGTGTGGTCGCGCAGGATCACGACGGTGCCCTGCGCGCGACCGCCGGAACTGACGAGCGTGGTGCTCACGACCAGCACCCGCGAGTCGGTCAGATGCAGTTCCTCGGTGCGGTTTTCCGGCGCGGTGAACGCCGCCGTCAGCTCGGGCGACAGCCCCAGGTCGGCGAGCGGCTGCCCGACCGGGTCGCCGCTCAGCCCGAGGAGCGTGCGGGCGCCGTCGTTGCAGAGCCCGACCCGGCCGTCTCGGTCGACCAGCAGCACGCCCTCGCGGACCGAATGCAGCACCGCTTCGTGGTACTCGAAGAGATTGCTCAGCTCAGCCGGCGCGATGCCGCGTGTCTGCCGCTTCAGCCGCGCGCTCACCAGCCAGCCCCCGCAGGCGCCCACTAGCAATACTGCCGCCGCGACCCCGAGCAACGGCCAGACGCGCTCTTGCACCTCGGCCGAGATCGCCGCGATCGTGATGCCCACCGCGACGAGCGCGACCACCCGATGGTTCGCGTCGAACACCGGCACCACCACGCGCACCGACGGACCGAGCGAACCGGTGTACGTCTCAGACACCACGCCGCCCTGTTGCGCCGCTTCGATGTGCCCGAGGAATCGCTGGCCGATCAACGCCGGATTCGGGTGCGTGTAACGGATTCCTTGCGGCGACATGATCGTCACGAAGTCCACCCGCGTGTCCACGAGCACCCGTTGCGCGTACGGCTGCAGCTCCGCGGTCGGGTCGGCGGTGGCCGCTGCCCGCGCGACGTCCGGCGCGTCGGCGATCGAACGGGCCACCGCGAGCGACTGCTCCCCGGCCCGGTCGGTCGTCGTGCGCCGGGCGTCGAGATAGGCGATAGTGATCCCGCCGGAGACGAGCACGAGCAAGATCGCCAGCTGCAGCACAAGCAGCTGACGGGCCAGGCTCCAGCGGCTCGTCCGGATCCGAGGTGTCGGGGGCACCCGCTCATACCAGCACACACCCGGGTCCGGCGGCACTCCGGCACCGCCGCCGGGAAGTCCACACCGGACTCCTCCCGCCGCGAACTCAATGAACACAACGGTGACGCCGGTCATATCCGCCCCGCATAGTGACCCGCGTTCCCCCCACCCGAGCTGGAGGCAACGGTGCCTACACCGACCCCCGAGTCCCGCACAGCGGCCGCGCCCAAGCGCGACCGCACGCGTTACCTGTACCTGGCCGTGATCGCTGCCGTAGTGCTGGGCGTCGCGGTCGGGCTGCTCTGGCCGTCCGTCGGCAAGAGCCTCGCCCCGCTGGGCACCGGCTTCGTCAACCTGATCAAGATGATGATCTCGCCGATCATCTTCTGCACCATCGTGCTGGGCATCGGCTCGGTCGCGAAGGCGGCGAAGGTCGGCAAGGTCGGCATCACCGCGCTGGTCTACTTCATCGTGATGTCGACGTTCGCGCTCGCGATCGGGCTCGTCGTCGGCAACCTGCTGCACCCGGGCAGCGGCCTGCACCTCAACCCGGCCGACGTGTCGAAGGTGCACCAGCAGGCCAAGGGCGAGGGCGGGGTCGACTTCCTGCTCGGGATCATCCCGAAGACCTTCGTGTCCGCGTTCACCGAGGGCCAGGTGCTGCAGACGCTGCTCGTGGCGCTGCTGGCCGGGTTCGCGCTGCAGAAGCTCGGCAAGCGCGGGGAGCCGATCCTGCGCGGCATCGAGCACATCCAGCGGCTGGTGTTCCGCATCCTGTCGATGATCATGTGGGCCGCCCCGGTGGGCGCGTTCGGCGCGATCGCCGCGGTGGTCGGCGCGACCGGCTGGGGCGCGCTGCGCAGCCTGCTGGTGATCATGCTCGGCTTCTACCTGACGTGCCTGGTGTTCGTGTTCGGCGTCCTCGGCGCGGTGCTGTGGCTCGGCGCGCGGGTCAACATCTTCAGCCTGCTGCGCTATCTCGGCCGCGAATTCCTGCTGATCCTCTCGACGTCCTCTTCGGAATCCGCACTGCCGCGGCTGATCGCGAAGATGGAGCACCTCGGGGTCAGCAAGCCGGTCGTCGGCATCACGGTGCCCACCGGCTACTCGTTCAACCTCGACGGCACCGCGATCTACCTGACGATGGCGACGCTGTTCATCGCCACCGCGCAGGACCAGCCGCTCGCGCTCGGCGAGCAGATCACCTTGCTGCTGTTCATGATCATCGCCTCGAAGGGCGCGGCGGGCGTCAGCGGCGCCGGCATCGCGACCCTGGCCAGCGGCCTGCAGTCGCACCGCCCGGAACTCGTCGACGGCGTCGGCTTCATCCTCGGCATCGACCGGTTCATGTCCGAAGCCCGAGCGCTGACGAACTTCGCGGGCAACGCGGTCGCGACCGTCCTCATCGGATCGTGGATGAAGGAATTCGACCGGGAACGCTCGCAGCAGGTGTTCGCCGGGCAGGCGCCGTTCGACGAAGCCACCCTGCTCGACGAGCACGTCCCCGCCCCATCCCCCGGGGACAGCCGCGAGCAGGAGAAGAGCGCCGCGCTGACCTAGCGTCACCCGCGCGGCCGCGAAGTGTGCCGTGGTGCGAGCCTCCCCCTGCTCGCGCCACGGCACACTTCTTTGTTCCAGCGGCCAGACGGGCGTCAGCCCCGGCCGGTCCGCACTTCCTGCCGGAGTACGCGCTGATGGGCGGTGCGCAACTCCGCTCCCGGCTCGATGCCGAGTTCGCGGACCAGCCGGGCTCGGACGTCGCCGTACAATCGCACGGCTTCGGCCTGCTGGCCGGTGCCCGCGAGCACCAGGAGCAGCCGGGCGTGCAGGCCCTCGTGCAACGGCTCTTCCGCGGCGAGCTCCCGGAGCGCGGCCAGGCTTCGCGGTGCGCCGTTGCCCTCCAGTTCCCGGTCGGCGAGCGCCATCACCGCCCAGATCCGGCGCTGGGCGAGCGCCACCGCCGCCGGATGACGGCGAATCCCGGCGGGCAGGCCGGCGAGCACCGGGCCGCGCCAGCACCCCAGTGCGCGGGCGAGCGTTTCCCCGGCAGCGGTCCCGCGTTCCCGGGCGGCCTGTTCGGCCAGCGCGCCGAACCGGAACGCGTCCAGCTGATCGACGCCGGCGACGAGCCGGTACCCGCCGCCGACGGTCCGCAGCTCGATCCCCGGCGCACCGGCGTCGGCGCCGAGGATCTTGCGCAACCTCGCGACGTGGGTGTGCACCAGGTTGTGACAGGAGGCGGGCGGGTCGTCGCCCCACAGCGCGTCGATGATCTCCCCGGTGCCGACGACCTCTCCCGCCTTCAGCGCGAGCAACGCGAGCAGGCATTGCTGCTTGCGCGGCCCGGGATCCGCCGGACGTCCGCCTAGCCGGAGTTCCAGCGGGCCGAGGATCGCCAGGTGCGCGGGCCGGGGCTCCGCCCAATCGTCCGGGTCCAGGCCGAAAACGGCGGCCAGCCGCCGCACCGAGCCTGCCCGGGGCCGGTGCACCTGCCCGCGCTCGATGTACCGCAGGGCGCGCACGCTCAGCCCGGCCAGCCGCGCCAGTTCCTCTTGCGTCATCCCGGCACGCGCCCGCCGCAGGCGCACGGCCTCGCCGAACTGCGGAGAGGCGGACGCCGCTGGACCGTCCGCTTTGCCTCCGCTCTTGCCGGTCGGCCTCTTTCCGACGGCTGCCACGGCCGTGTTCACCGTGGTCAACGGCCGTTCCGGGGGCCGGGCCGGCGGGCGGCCGCGATCCAGCGCCGGTCCAGCTCCACAGCGGATTTCTTCGCTAATCTGGGAAAGGCACACAGCCGAACCGTCCTGCTGGGGTGTCCCGTACACGGGGGAACGAGGGCAATCATGTTGGTACGCGACGACTTGACGCTTTGGTCCATCGCGGACGCGAGCGACGGCGGCGCCCCGCCGTCCGCGGCGGACGACGCGCTGGCCGAAATCGCCCGCTGGAGCCAGGACTTCCTGGTTCCAGGGCACCCGGAACTCGGCCGCACCGGGCCGGTCTGCCCGTATTCGAAGCCGTCAATGGACCGTTCGCTCTTCTTCCTCGCCAAGGTCGAGGCCGGGGACGGCGAAAGCACCGCGAAGCAGGTGCTGCGGTACCGGGACTGGCACGCCGAACTGTCCGCCGAACTCTCCGACAAGGACCGGCCGTACCTCACCATCGTCATCGTGCTGCCCGGATTCGACCGGGACGACCCCGCGGAGCTCAACGCCCTGCAGGCGCGGCTGCAGGGCGACTTCGTCGCGCAGGGCCTGATGATCGGCCAGTTCCACCCGCACTGCGACGAACCGGGGCTGTGGAACAGCGACTTCCGGCCGCTCCGGGCCCCGCTGCCGGTGCTCGGCATGCGCACCATGGTTCCCTTCGACCTTCCCTTCCTCGCCGGCAACCGGGACAACGTGGACGCCTACCTCGCGGAGTTCGCCCCCGCCATCCCGGCGCGGGTCCGGTCGCAGCTGTCCGAACTGGTCGCCCGGCCGTAGCGGGCGGCCCGCCCGCGCTCACCCGAGAAACCAGTCCCGGGCCGCCGTCTCCGCGGCCCGTTCGTCCACTTCGGACAGCGCGGACGCCACCTCGCCGTCGCCGGGCACCAGCTCGCGGGTGTGCTTTCCCAGCTCCTGCGCCGAAATCTCGACCGGAAGCAGCTCGTCGATCGACAGCACCGCGTGCCGCCTCGCCCGCAGCACCCGGCCGAACAACGCCGCGTAGACCTCGGGCCGGTACCCCGAGCCGGGCGGCCCGGCGGGGATGCCGAGCGCCGCGCACGCCCGCTCGATCTCGCGCCACAGCCCGGTGAGCAGCTCCGGATCGGCGTTGGCCCGCTCCAGCGCGTGGCGGGGCCGGGCCGTGTCCCGCCTGCGGGCCAGTTCGATGCCCTGGCGCACCGCGATCGACGGGACCGGCACGAAGAACTCCGCGGACTCCGGGCCGAGCAGGTCCTCGGCCGGATCCCGTTCCCGCCGGGACGGCGCCAGGAACCGGTTGCCCAGCAACGGTGTCTCCCCGACGAGGAGGTCGGCGGGGCCGGGATGGGCGAGGTGCCACCGCCGGAGCGCGCCGCGCATCCACGCCCCTGCGGCCGCGCGGATCACCGGATGGGTCTGCCCGGCCTCCTCGGCGAACGGCGCCGCCGCCGGGTGCGATTCGAAGACCGTGCGGACGACGTCCCAGCGCACCAGGTGCACCTGCCTCGCCCTGGCGGCGGCGGACAACGCGAACTGCTGGATCAGCAACGACTTGCCGACCCCGGGCAGCCCGGCGAAGAAGACGAACCGGCGCTGCGCGGCAGCCCCGGCGAAGGCCTTCCCGATCGCCGAACCGGGCTCGATCAACGGCTTCAGGCGCACAGGACTCCTCATCGGAATTGGTCGACGCTCGGCATGTCCCCGACCTGGACCTCGACGACGCACGGCTGGCCGGACTCCACGGCTTTCGGCAGCACCACGGCGAGTTCGCCCGGCGAGGACACCCGGAACGCCTCCGCGCCGAACGCCTCGGACAGCGCGACGAAGTCCGGGTTGACCAGATCGGTGGCGATCACCCGGTTGCCGTAGACCCGGCGCTGCATCTGCTGGACGTTGCCGTACTGGTTGTTGTTGAACACCACCGTCACCAGGCCGATCCCGTGCTGGACCGCGGTCGCCAGCTCCGAGGAGCCGAACAGGAACCCGCCGTCCCCGGTCACCGAGATCACCGGCACGTCCGGCCGCGCCGCCTTGACCCCGAGCGCGGTCGGGAATCCGTAGCCGAGCGTCCCCATGTAGCCGGTGGTGATGAACGTGCGCGGATGGTAGACGGGAAACGTGATGCGGCTGGCGAATCCCACCTGGGTGAGCTCGTCGACGAACACGCCGTCCTCGCCCAGCGCGTCACGGATCACCGCGAGGTAGGAAAGCTGCGGCTCCAGGACGGCGCTGCGCTGTTCCCATGCCTTCCTCGCCGCGAGGAGCTCGTCGGCGCGGGACGGGCGTGCCCGGTTGTGCGCCTCGACCCGGTCGGTCAGCAGCGGGAGCGCGTCCTCCAGCCGGGCGGTGATCCCGACGTCCGGCCGGCGGATGGTGGCCATGGCCGCCGCGTCCACGTCGACGCGGACGATCTTCCGTTCCGCGTCGGCAGGCCACTTCTGCAACGGCACCCTCGCGTTGGTGCCCAGCAGCAGCACCACGTCCGCGTCCGGCCACAACGGCCGTGCGGCGGGCTGGGCGAGGCTGTGATAGTCGCGGCTGTCGGCGATTCCCCGGCCGCTGCGGTAACTCACCACGGGTGCTTCGATCAGCTCGGCCAGGCGCCGTACGCCGGGTGCGACGCCGTGCGCTCCCCCGCCCACGATGATCATCGGCGAGGTCGCCGCGCCCAGCAGTTTCGCCGCCTCTTCGATCCGGTCGGTGTCCACCGGGAGCGTCAGCTCCGGCAGCCGCGGCGGCGGCAGCGTCACCTGTGCTCTGCGCTCCAGCACGTCCATCGGCACTTCGAGGGCGACCGGCCGGGGCCTGCCCGAGCGCAGCTGCTGCAGGGCCAGCGCCACCTGCCCCGGCGCGCCCGCCGGGCTGTCGATCCGCGCGGCCCATTTGGTCAGCGAGCGCAACATCCCGAGCTGGTCGGGAAGTTCGTGCAGCACGCCGGCCCCGCGGCCGATCGACGCCGAGGGGATCTGCCCGGCCAGCAACAGCACCGGCGCGCCGAGCGCGTAGGCGGTGGCCAGCCCCGCGCCCGCGTTCAGCACCCCGGGGCCGGGCACCACGTTGACCAGCCCCGGGCGTCCGGTGGCCAGCGCGTAGCCGAGGCCGAGGTACATCGCGCCCTGCTCGTGCCGGGTGTGCACCACCCGGATCCGGTCCTGTGCGTCGAACAAAGCGTTGTACAGCCAGTCGTTCTGCACGCCCGGCAGGCCGAACAGCGTGTCGAACCCCTCGGCCGCCAACGCCTCGACGACCGCCTCACCTCCGGTGAGCGCCCGCATCGGCAGTCCCTTCCGTCCGTGTCCTGTGCGTCGTCTGGGTGGCGAGGAACTCCGCGATCCCGTACCGGCCGCGCTCCCGGCCGAAGCCCGACTGCTTGAAACCGCCGAAGGGAGCGTCGGGGTGCGTCGGAGCGCCGTTGATCGCCACGCTGCCCGCGCGGATCGCCCGCCCGACCCGCATCGCGTGCTCCTCCTCCGCGGCCCAGACCGCCGCGGCCAGCCCCGAGGCCGTGGCGTTCGCCAGCGCCACCGCCTGTTCCTCCGTCTCGTAAGCCAGAATCACCAGTACTGGCCCGAAAATCTCCTCGGTCGCGATCTCCGCGCCCGGATCGACGTCGGAGAAAACCGTCGGACGCACGTAGGCGCCGCCGCCGAAGCCCTCCGGAGCGCCGGGGCCGCCGGTCACCAGCCGCGCGCCGGAACGGATCCCCGAGCGGACGAACGTCTCGACCCGGTCGCGCTGGGCGGCCGAGCCCAGCGGGCCCAACGTCGTGTCCGGATCCAGCGGTGTGCCCGCGACGTAGCGCGAAGCCTGCGCTTCCGCGATTTCCTCGGCCTCGGCCAGCCTCGCGCGCGGAACCAGCAGTCTGGTCAGCGCGGCGCAGGTCTGTCCCGCGTTCTGGAATCCCTTCCGCACCGTCGCCGCGACGGCGGCCGGGAGGTCGCCGCCGGGCAGCACGACACTGGGGGATTTCCCGCCCAGCTCCAGGGTCACCCGCGACAACGCGGCCCCCGCGGCCGCGGCGACCGAGCGCCCGTTCGCCGCCGAGCCGGTGAACGACACCGCGTCGACCCCGGGATGCCCGGCGAGCGCGGCGCCCACCGCCGCGCCGCCGGAAAGCACGTTCAGCACACCGGGCGGCAGTCCCGCTTCGTCGGCGACGTCCGCGAGGTGGACCGCGCTCAACGGGGCGATCTCGCTCGGCTTGAGCACGACGGGGCACCCGGCGACGAGCGCGGGCGCGACCTTGGTTGCCGTCAGGTAGAGCGGGTAGTTCCAGGGCACGAGGGCGGCGACCACACCGACGGGTTCGTGCCGCACGACACAGTCGTCGAGCCGTTCCTCGAAGGCGAAACTGGCGGCGAGTTCGGCCGTGCGTCGGAACGTCCGCACCCCGAGCGGAACCTGCGCCTGCCTGCTCTCGGTGATGGGCGTCCCCATCTCGCGCGTGATGGTGCGCGCGAGCTCTTCGCCGCGCTCCCGCAGGCCTTCTCCCAGTCGTGCCACCATTTCCGCCCGTTCGCGCACCGGCAGCGCCGACCAGCTCCCGAACGCCGCGCGGGCGGCGTCGACCGCCCGGTCGACGTCGCTGGGGTCGCCCGCGGGGACCTCGGCCACCGTCGATCCGTCAGACGGATCGACCACGGCCATCGGCGTTTCGTCCGCCGAAGCCTCCCAGCGACCGCCGATGTAGACCGACGACGCGAGCTTCGCGATCCGCGGATCCTCCTCCGGCCGCCCCGTCATCCGGTCACCGCGGACAGACCCGTCGCCGGTTCCGGGGCGGGCTCCGCGACGGCGACCGTGGGAGCGGTCTCGATGCCGAAGGAGGTCTGGCCGATCAACTGCCGCGCGGGCTGGTTGGACAGCGGCATGATCAGGCCGGCCCGGACGTCGCGCCACATGCGTTCGAACGGGAGCCTGCGGCTGTAGCCCGCACCGCCGGCCACCTCGACGAGGAGGTCGACCACTCTGGCCGCGTTGTTGACGCACACGTACTTCGCGAACGCGCTGCGCGCCAGGCTTTCCTGGACCGAAAGCTGGTCGAACAGCGCCCGCGAACCGTAGTCGGCCGCGTGCCGGCTCAGCACCGACCGCGAGGTCTCGACGAGGATCTCGCATTCGCCGATAGTGTTCTGCACCAAGGGATCGGTCGTCCGGCCGCGCCCGGCGGCCTGAGCCTTGACCCACTCCAGCGCGCCGAGCGCGACCCCGGTGTACACCGCGCCGAACGCCGGCATCGACCAGGCGAAGACCGTCTCCACGATGTGCCCGTCGAGATGGCCGACCGGCAGCGAGTGCAGCACCGCGTCGTCGGGCACGAACAGGTCGGCGAACTCGACGTCGTTGCTCTGCGTGCCCCGCATTCCCATGACGTCCCAGGTCGGGTGGATCCGGACGGCGGGATCGTCGAGCGCGACGCAGAACAGCATCAGCCGGGGCCCGCCTTCGGCGTCCTCCAGCCGCGCCGTCGTCGAGCAGTGGGTGGCCACGGCGGTGTTGGTGCCGAAGGTCTTCCTGCCGTTGACCAGATATCCCCCGTCGACCTTGACCGCGGTCGAGCGCGCGTCGGACATCCGGTTGGGCGCGCCCGCCTCGGCGCCCAGCGAGGCCCACACCAGCTTGTCCGCGCCGGCGAGCCGGAGAATCTCGGCCACCTTCTCCGATCCCGTCCGGCGCCACACCGCCGCCCACTGGCCGAGCGGCGAGATGTGCATCGTCACCGCCAGCGCGGTCGCCCCGTCTCCCATGGCGAGACGTTCCAGCGCGGGCAGGATCTCGGCCTGGGTGGCGCCGAACCCCCCGAATTCCCCCGGAACGGACAACCGGAGAAAACCGGATTCCCGCATATCCTCGTAGTTCTCGACCGGGAACGTGTTGTCGGTGTCGTGGCCGGCCGCACGCGGGGCGAACTTCTCGGCCAGTTCTTCGGCCATTCGGACGAAAAGACGCTGACGTTCGGTCAGGCACTGCCGCATTACGCCTCCAGGAAACCGGAAAGATGAAGTGCGGATCACACGGAAAGACAGAACGCAATACCCTTGTCACGTCGTCCCGGAAGCACCGTCGCGACCGCTTTTCCACTATACTGAGCACCAAATCGGAGGAGTCAAACCGAAAATTCCGCACGCCCGCATCGATCGAAGCGATGATGTTCCATGGGGGGAACCGTGACCGGTCAGATCAATTTTAGCTTCACCCAGTTGCAGTATTTTGTCACCGCGGCCGAGACCAGTAGCATCTCGAACGCCGCGAAGCGGTTGCACATCTCGCAGTCGACGCTGTCCGCCGCGATCCAGCGGCTCGAACAACAACTGGGAACACAGCTCTTCCTTCGCCAGCGCGCCAAGGGAATCGTGCTGACCTCGCACGGCCGCAGGCTGTTGGCGCAGGCCAGGGGAATGCTCCGGTCGGCGCGAGAATTCCAGCAGTACCGCGAAGAAACAAAGGAAGAGGTTCGCGGACATCTGGACATCGGGTGCTTTACGACGCTGACGCCGTTTCTCGTGCCCCCGCTGGTCCGCCGGATGCGAGAATGCCATCCGCAGTTGTCGATCCGGATTCACGAGGCCGACGTCGACCCGCTGCACCGGATGCTGCGCGAAGGCGCGTGCGAAATCGCGCTGACCTACAATCTCGGGCTGAGCGACGAACTGGTATTCACCGAACTGGTCCGATTGCGGCCGCACGTGCTGATGGCGGACTCGCATCCGCTGGCCCGGTCCGGAAGCGTGCGGCTGGCCGACCTGGCCGGCGAGGCGTTCGTCATCCTGGACCTGCCGCACACGCACCAGCTGCAAAAACAATTGATCAGCCAGACCCGTTCGAAACTGCCGCCCGCCGCCAAAACCACCAGCTTCGAGACGATGCGCGGACTGGTCGCGGGCGGCGTCGGCGTCGCCATCTTCAATCAACGGGTGGCGACTCCGATGACCTACGACGGCGGGCGGGTCTCAGTGGTCGAGATCCTCGACGACGTGCCGACGATCTCCATGGGGGTGACGATGATGGCGGACTCCCGGCCGAGCCGGAGTTCCCGCGCGCTCGTCACGGCACTGCGCTCGATCCTCGCGCGCAGCCATGTCGAAACTCCCGCCGCGACGCCGCGGCGGGACGGCGCGCTCGCCGAGGTTCATTGAGCGCGCCGTGCACCGGTCAGACCTTCTCGGCCAACTGTTCCCGTTCCGCCCGGCGCGCGGCGGCCTGACGCAGCGCCCGGGCGGCCGCGAGCGCGAACACCAGCATGGCCACGAACATCGCGGTGGCCACAAAGGACGGTGTGCCGAGACCGCCGCCGGTCTGGAGCCCGCCGAGCACCGCGACGCCGAGCACGGTGCCCGACTGCCTCGCCGCGTTGAGCAGCCCGCTCGCCAGCGCGGTGCGGCCGGCGGGCGCGGTCTCCATCACCAGGGTGATCTGCGGAACCGCGGAAAGCCCGAACCCGCAGCCCAGCAAGAAAAGCGCGACGCTCAACGGCACCATGCCGCTCCCGCCGAACAGCGCCAGCGCCGCCCCGCCCGCCACGGTGAGGACCAGCCCGGCGACCAGGACCCTGGCCGGGCCGATCCGGCCGACGAGCCGCCCCGCCACCAACGGCATCAGGGTGATGGGCAGCGCCGACGGCAGGAAGCTCAGCCCCGCTTGCCACGGCGCGAAATGCCGCACGTCCTGCAGATAGACGCTGAGCACGAACACCATGCCGTAGTAGCCGGCGAAAAGCAGCACGCCCACCGACGCGAAACCGCGGAAACCGGGCGCCCGCAACAGATCCGCCGGAAGCATCGGCTCGGCGGCCGTCCGCTGCCGGACCGCGAAGGCCGCTCCGGCGGCCACGGCGACGGCGAACGCGATCACCGGCAGCGGAGCCGTCCAGCCCTGCTGATGGCCCTCGGTCAGCGCCAGGGCGAGGCCCGACAGGATCAGGACGGCCAGCAGCTGGCCGGGGACGTCCTGCCGGCGGGATTTGTTGGGAGCCAAGGCAGGCAGGCCCCGCTGGGTGAGCAGCAGGGCGATCGCCGCCAGCGGGACGTTGACGTAGAAGATGCTTCGCCAGCCCAGGGTGTCGACGACCAGCCCGCCCAGGATCGGGCCGAACGCCGCGGGGCTGCCGGCCACCGTGGCCCAGACCGCGATCGCCCGCGCCCGCGCCTTGGCGTCGGTGTAGGCCGCGGTGAGCACCAGCAGCGAGGACGGAACCAGCAGGACCGCGCCGAGTCCCTGCAGCATCCGCGCCGCCACCAGGAACGGCCCGTTGGGCGCGACCCCGCACAGCGCCGAGGCGATGCCGAACAGCGCTACGCCCGCGCGGAAGATCTTCGAAGCGCCGAACCGGTCGCTCAGCGCGGCGCCGGCCAGCAGCAGGCTCGCCAGGATCACCACGTACCCGTCGACCACGAGCTGCATGGTGTCGATGCCGGTGCGCAGGCTGGCCTGCATCGTCGGAATGGCGACGTTGACGATCGTGGTGTCCACGATGATCATGCCGTATCCCAGGCAGACGGCGGCCAGCACCTTGCCCGGTCGTACCCCAGTGTCGTTGACCACGACGGCGAGATTAACACCCAATAGTTGGGTGCACAACGATTGGACTGTCCTCCGATGTCGCTGTGGTTCAATCTGGGAGTCGAACGGAGGACACATGACTCGAACCACCGGGACCGAGGGGCGGCCGCTCGTCCCCGAGGAGCTCTCGGACCGGGTCGACTGTCTGCTGAGCAAGGTCGCCGAAGCCGTTCGCAAGGACACCGACGCGACCTTCGCGTCCCTCGACATCCGCGGCGCGCACCACAGCGTGCTGCGCATGCTCGGCGTGTGCGGGCCGCTGGCGCAGAAGGATCTCGCCGCCCGGCTCCGCGTGGACTCGAGCACCATCGTCGACCTCGTCGACCAGCTCGAGGGCCGCGGCCTGGCCGAGCGCCGCCGCGACCTGAAGGACCGCCGGGTCTACCTGGTCGAGCTCACCGAGAGCGGGCAGCGCCTGCTCGCCGCCGCGGACGAACGAGTCGGCGGCCTGCGCCACGACGTCTTCGCCGCGTTGTCGGCGGCGGAGTACGAGCAGTTGCGCGGCCTGCTGGACAAGCTGTCGACGCGGTGGACCACGAGCGCCTGACGCGCTCACAGCACCATCAGGTCCGTCGCCACCACGACCTCGCCGCCGAATTCCCGGCGCGCGGCCGACTTCCACACCTCGTCCGGCACTCCGTCCGGCGGGAACAACGACGTCAGCACCAGCGTCGCGACCCCGGCCTCCTCGGCGGTCCGCGCCGCGTCGCCGACCGTGCTGTGCGCCCGCAGCATGCGTTCGCGGAACGCCGGTCCCCCGAAACCGCCCGCGCCGTCTTCCAGCGCCGGCGGGTAAACCGCTTCGTGGACAAGCACATCCGCTCCCTCGGCCAGCTTCGCCAGGTTCGCGCAGTACGCGGTGTCGCCGGAGAAAACGACCGACCTGTCCTCGGTGTCGAAGCGATAGCCGAACGCGGGGACCACCGGCGGATGGTCGACGAGCGCGGCGGTGACCCGCACCCGGGCGTCCTCGTGCACGACCCCGGGGCCGGAGATCTCGCGCTCCCGCAGGAACGGCCGCAGCGGCGGGCGCCCCTCGTCCCGGATCCGGGTCGCGATGTCGTAGGCCTGGAAACCGAAGAAGTGCCCGACCATGTCCGCCAGCGGCGGCGGCCCCAGCACGTCGACCGGCGCGCGCAGCCGGGACCACGCCGCCTGGAACAGGAATCCGAGATCCGCCGTGTGATCGGAATGCAGGTGCGTGACGAACACCGCCGCGAGCGAGCCGAGCGGGATCCCGGCCGCCACCAGCTGGCGGGCGACGCCATTGCCGCAGTCCACCAGATAGGTCGCCTGCCCGGCCCGGACGGCGTGGCAGGGCGCGCTGCGGCCGGGCTTCGGCGTCGGTCCCCCTCCGGTTCCCAGTGTCACGACTTCGGTGCGCATCCGTCCTCCTGTGCGTTCATCGCGAGGAGCAGCCGAAAAATGCGGACTGCATGGGATTTTGCGAACAACCGTCGCCGAGCCGCCGGCTCCGGGTTCAAATGGGGTGACGATCTCCCCCGACCTTCGGAGGCTAGCGCATGCCCGAACAGCCCCGCCGTGAACCGGCGCCGGTCCCGGTGGCGCACCTTGCCCAGAACGAGGGAATCTTCGGCCCGGTCGCCGCCGCCCGGCGCGCGATCGCCGAGGCGGCCGAGCGCGGCAACCGCTACCCGGAGGCGGGCACGGGCGCCCTGCGCCGGGCGATCGGCGCGCGGTACGGGATCCCGGCGGAGCGGATCGTGGTGGCCGCGGGCAGCACGGCGGTGATCCATTACCTGTCCCTGTGCCTGCTCGGCCCCGGCGACGAGGTGGTGTTCGGCCATCCGACGTTCGTCGCCTACCGGCTCGAAACGGCGAACCGGGGCGCCACCGCGGTTCCGGTGCCGCTGACCGAACACGGCAGTTACGATCTCGACGGCCTGCTCGCGGCGGTGACGCCGCGGACGAAACTGGCCTATGTCACCAATCCCAACAACCCCACCGGCGGAATGGTCGCCCGCGACGAGGTGCGCGCCTTCCTCGACGCGCTGCCGGCACACGTGCTCCCGGTGATCGACGAAGCCTACTTCGACTACGTCGAGGATCCCGGATATCCCGACTCCATCAAGGAGTTCTGCTCGGAGGACCGGCCGGTCGCGGTGCTCCGGACGTTCTCGAAGATCTTCGGCCTCGCCGGCCTCCGGGTCGGTTTCGGGGTGCTGCCCGCGGAAATCGCCGAAGCCGCCCGGAAAATCCAGGTCCCCTACGACGTCAACGGGCCGGCGGCGGCCGCGGCGCTGGCCACCCTCGACGCGCCGGAGCACGAGATAGCCGAACGCCGCGCGGCCACCGCCGCGGGCCGGGAGCTGCTGGTGTCCCGCCTGCGCGCGCTCGACTTCGCCCCGCTGCCGAGCGTGGCGAACTTTGTCCAGGTGCGGGTCGGCGACGCTCGCGCGGTCGCCGAATCGCTGGCGGCCGAGGGCGTCTTCGTCCGGCCGCTCGGGTCGTGGGGCGCCCCGGACAGCATCCGGGTCACCATCGGTCCACCGTCCGAAATGGACAGGTTCGCCGAAGTGTTCGGCAGGGTCGCGCGGAGGATTCCCGCGGACAGCTGACGCCAGGCATCCCCCGCGCCGCCGCGAGTTCCGCTCGCGGGGCGCCGAGCCGTGCGCCCGGGAACGCGAGCGTCCGGAGACCGGCCGCGCTCGCGTGCGGTCGCAAGGCTTTCTACCGGAAACGACCGGCCGACCGGTCACCTACTGGAGGGAAACGCATGATCAACAACGTGGTTATCGTCGGCGGGGGGACCGCGGGCTGGATGACGGCCTCGTACCTCAAGGCGGCGTTCGGCGACCGCGTCTCCGTCACCCTGGTCGAATCCGGCAAGGTGGGCGCGATCGGCGTCGGCGAGGCGACGTTCAGCGACATCCGGCACTTCTTCGAGTTCCTGGACCTCAGGGAAGAGGAGTGGATGCCCGAGTGCAACGCCACCTACAAGCTCGCGGTGCGCTTCCAGGACTGGCGCAAGCCCGGTCACCACTTCTACCACCCGTTCGAACAGGTCGGCTCGGTCGACGGATTCCCGCTCACCGACTGGTGGCTCAAGGCGGGCGAGACCGACCGCTTCGACAAGGACTGTTTCGTCATGGCTTCGGTGTGCGACGCCGAACGCAGCCCGCGCCACCTCAACGGCCTGATGCTCGAACAGTCCTACGACGAGCACGCCGCCGAACCGCGCGGGCTCACGATGTCGGAGCACCAGGGAAAGACCCAGTTCCCCTACGCCTACCACTTCGAAGCCGCGCTGCTGGCGAAGTTCCTCACCCGGTACTCGACCGACCGCGGCGCGAAGCACATCGTGGACGACGTGCAGGAGGTGCTGCTGGACGAGCGCGGCTGGATCACCGGCGTCCGCACCGCCGAGCACGGCATCGTCGGAGGCGACCTGTTCATCGACTGCACCGGCTTCCGCGGCCTGCTGATCAACAAGGCGCTCGACGAGCCGTTCCAGTCCTATCAGGACATGCTGCCCAACGACAGCGCGGTGGCCCTGCAGGTCCCGTTCGACATGCGCGAACGCGGGATCCGCCCGTGCACCACGGCGACCGCGCAGGACGCGGGCTGGATCTGGACGATCCCGCTCTTCGGCCGGATCGGCACCGGCTACGTCTACGCCAAGGACTACTGCACGCCCGAGGAGGCTGAGCGCACCCTGCGCGCGCACGTCGGGCCGGAGGCCGCGGAGGTCGAGGCCAACCACATCCGGATGCGGATCGGCCGCACTCGCAACTCCTGGGTGCGCAACTGCGTGGCCGTCGGCCTTTCCAGCGGTTTCGTCGAACCGCTCGAATCCACCGGCATCTTCTTCATCCACCACGCGGTGGAGCAGCTGGTGAAGAACTTCCCCGCCGCCGGGTGGAATCCCGTGCAGACCGCCCGCTACAACGACGCCGTCGCACACGTGATGGACGGCGTGCGCGAGTTCCTGGTCCTGCACTACAAGGCCGCCGCGCGGTCGGACACGCAGTACTGGCGCGACGCCAAAACGCGGGTCGCCCCGGACGGGCTCGAAGAGCGCATCGAGATGTGGAAGACCCAACTGCCCGACAGTGAAACGGTTTTCCCCTACTACCATGGACTTCCGCCCTACTCGTACATGTGCATCCTGCTCGGGATGGGCGGGATTCCCCTCCGGCACTCCCCCGCACTCGATCTCGCCGACGTGAGCAGCGCGAAGAAGGAATTCGAGGAAATCCGGCTGAAGGGCGACGAATTGGTCCGGTCCCTGCCCACCCCGTACGACTACTTCGCCCACATGCGCGGCTGAGCGGCCGGGTCGTCGAAAGGACCGCGATGGACATCCTCGGGCTGCTCGCCCGCTCGCTCCACGTCGGCGCGGCCGTCGCCGCGGTCCTTCTGGTGGCCGCCGCCGGCCGGTTCGCCGCCCGGCGGCTCCGGCAGCCCGAGGTCGTCGGCGAGATCCTGTGCGGGGTGCTCGCCGGGCCGGTCGTCGTCGGCCTCGCCGGACCGGCGGCGCTCCGGACGGTGCTCCCGCCCGACGTTCTCGAGGTGCTCAAGATCCTCGCCACGGCCGGGGTGGTGCTGTTCCTGACCGGCCTGACCCACGGGTCCCGGGTCAGCACCAGCCCCGCCGAACGCCGCTCGCTTCCGTGGACGGCGGCGGGCGCGTTCGTTCCGTCGCTGCTCGCGGGCGCGGCACTGGCGTGGTGGATCTGCGCGTCCGGGCAGCCGCCGCTGCGGGGCACGGCCCCGGCCGGCGCGTTCGTCTTGTTCCTGGCGGTCGCGTTCTCGGTCACCGCCGCGCCGGTGCTGGCGCGGATCCTGGCCGACCGGGGGCTCGTCGAGGTGCCGGTGGGCCGGATCGCGCTGAAGACCGCGCTTCTCGTCGACAGCGCCGCCTGGCTCCTGCTGACGGTCGCGGTCGGGCTCGCCAGCGGAAGTTCGGCCGGGTTCGTCCGGGCGCTGGTCGTCGTGGCCGGTGCGGCGGTCGTGGCGGCGATCCTGCACCGCCTGCTGCGCACCGGCAAGGCCGGTGCCTGGTGCGCCCGGTCGCCGCGCGGCGCCGCGGCGGTCCTCGCCGTGCTGGCACTGGCCGCGGCGTTCTCCGCGGAACGGCTGGGAATGACCGCCATCCTGGGCGCGGTGCTCGTCGGCGCGGTGCTCCCGGCCGAGGCCTCGTCCCCGTGGCGGGATGCGGTCCGGCCCGTGGCGGCGACCGGGCGCGGGCTCGTGCCGCTGTTCTTCGTGATCACCGGGGTGAACGTGTTCCTCACCGCGTTCGGCGCCACTCCCCCGCTGCTCGTCGTCGCGGTGCTCGTCGCCGGCCTTCTGGCGAAACTGCTGGGCGGCTACGCGGGCGCGCGGCTGGGCGGGCACTCCCGGCTGACGGCCTTTCGGCTCGGGGCACTGGTGAACACCCGGGGACTGACCGAACTCGTGGTGCTGCAAGTGGGCTACAGCGCCGGAATCATCTCCGACGCGCTCTTCTTCTCCCTGCTGGTGCTGGCACTGGCGGCCACCGCCATGACGGGCCCGCTGCTGGCGCTCGCCGACAGAATCGAAACCCGGGGCGCCGCGGTGCCGGCGCACCCTTCGTCCGGAAGCGGTGTGCGATGACCAACTCCCTCAAGAAGCTCACCGACGAGAGCCTGCTGGACGGCTTCCGGTCGATGATGCGCAGTTTCCCCACCGGGGTCGCGGTGGTGACCGCGCTCGACGAGGCAGGCGAGCCGGTCGGCATGACATGCTCAGCGGTGTGCAGCGTGACGCTGGCCCCGCCGACCCTGCTGGTCTGCCTGCGCGTCGGGCCCACGCTGAAGGCGGTGACCGGCGGCAAGATCTTCGCCGTCAACTTCTTGCACAGCAAGGCCCGCGCGGTGGCCGAGCTCTTCGCCTCCGGCGCCGCCGACCGGTTCGACCACGTCACCTGGGCAGCCGGCGCGAACGGCGGTCCCCGGCTCGTCCGCGACGCGCACGTGATCGCGTGCTGCCGCGTGAGCAAGACGGAGCCGGTCGGCGACCACGTCGTGGTGTTCGGCGAGGTCGAGACCGTCGAGGAACAGGACGGGCACCGGCCGCTGCTCTACGGCCGCCGGCGCTATCACGCCTGGCCTTCGCACTGAGCCCCTTTCAGCAAGCAGTGCGGCCGTCGTATCCCTGCCGCGACACCGCGATCGCCTCGCGGTGTCGTTCCGCCCAGTCGACCAGGCCGGACAGCGAGTCGTACAGTTCGCGGGCCATCTCGGTCGCCTCGTACTCGACGCGCGGCGGGACCGTCGGGTAGACCGTGCGCGTCAGCAGGCCGTCGCGTTCCAGGTTTCGCAGGGTGAGAGTGAGCATTCGGCGGCTGATCCCCTGCACCGAGCGTTCGAGTTCGGTGAACCGCACCGGGCCGCGCGTCGCTTCCAGCAGGATGCCGATCACCCACTTCCCGCTGATCCGGTTCACGACCTCCATCACCGTGCACACCGCGAATTTCGCCGGGTCGAAGTCCGTGGCCTCGTCGGTCACAGCGATGTTCCCCTGGGACATGAAAGTGCCTCCTTCCGCAGTCCTCCATGGTCACACATGATGGGCACTGTAACAAGAGATGCCCTGGCCACGACCAGCGGAAACTCTCCCCTGTGCCGGTTATGGAGGACTTTGTCATGCCCGAAACCGCTCGGCATCGCGGCGCGGCGCTCGCCGTGCTGTCGGCCGCCTCGCTGATGGTGGTGCTCGACAGCTCGATCGTCGCGGTCGCCCTGCCGGTGATCCAGACCGACCTCGGGTTCAGCGCGCCCGGGCTCGCCTGGGTGGTCAACGCCTACCTCGTCGCGTTCGGCGGCCTGCTCCTGCTCTCCGGACGCCTGGGCGACCTGGCCGGACGGCGGCGGGTCTTCCTCGTCGGCATCGTGGTTTTCACCGCCGCTTCGCTGGCTGCCGGCCTTTCGCCGAACGCGACCACGCTGGTGGTCGCGCGGTTTGTTCAAGGCGTCGGCGGGGCTCTGACGTCGGCGGTCGTCTTGGGAATGATCGTGACGCTCTATCCCGAGCCGCGCGCCCGGGTCCGCGCGATCGGCGTGTACAGCTTCACCCAGGCCGCGGGCGCGTCGATCGGGATGGTCGCCGGAGGCGCGCTTACCCAGGGGCTGGACTGGCATTGGACCTTCTACATCAACCTGCCCATCGGCATCGCCGCGCTTGTGCTGACGCCGTTGGTCGTCGCCTCTGACCGTGGTCTCGGCCTGCGCACCGGCATCGACGTCCTGGGCGCGCTGCTGGTCACCGCCGGCGTGATGCTGCTGGTGCTGGGCATCGTGCAAGCAGGCGACGCGGGCTGGACGTTCCTGACGATCGCGACGCTTGTGTCCGCCGTGGTCTTGCTCCTGCTTTTCCTGCTGCGCCAAGCCCGGACGCGAATCCCGTTGCTGCCGCTGCGCTTGCTCCGGGTGCGCGCGATCAGCGGCGCCAACCTGACCATGGTCGTGATGGTCGCCGGGTTCCTCGGATTCCAGTTCGTCACCGCGCTGTACTTGCAGCAGGTTCTCGGTTTCGACGCGCTCACAACGGGTTTCGCCTTCGTTCCGACGCCGGTCATGATCGCCGCGTTCTCGCTCGGCCTGGCCGATTGGCTGAACACCCGCTTCTCCCCGCGCGCGGTTCTGGTCGCGGGCCTGCTGACGACGTCGGTCGCTTTCCTGTACCTGACCCAGGTCCAGACTTCTGGCGGATACGCGTCGCACGTGCTGCCGTCGCTGATCCTGATGGGCGCCGGGGCGGGGATGGCTATCCCGGCGCTGATGGGCTTGGCGATGTCCGCGGCGACCCCCGAGGACTCCGGCGTGACGTCCGGGTTGATCACCACGACGCAGCAGGTCGGCGGCGCGCTGGGGACGGCCGTGCTGGCCACTGCCGCCGCGACCCGGACGGCCGAGATGCTGAGCGGGGGTGCTTCGGAGAAGGAGGCGCTGGCGTCGGGATTCCGGGTGGCGTACGGCTTCAGCGCCGGATTGACCGCGCTCGCCGCGATCCTCGCCGCAGTGATCCTGGGCCGCCGAGTCGCTGCGGCTCCCGCGGACACCCCCGCCGAACCGGTCGCATCCTGACCTGGTGCGTCGTGAGTGGCGATGCCGGCTCCCACCGGGATCGCCACTCACGAGACCGCGGCGCTAAGTCGCTCGCCCGGTCGCCGCGAGGTAGCCGGCCAGCCCGTGGTGGCCCCGCCGCATCATCCACGCGTGGTTGGCGCGGAAGAACGGCCGGGCGACCACGTCCAGCCTGCGCAGCAACGGTTTCCGCACCTGAACGTGCTGCGTGATCTCCAGCCGGGAGCCCTCGCCCTCGGCGTGGATCGCCCCGGCGAGCACCCCGTCGAGGTCCCCGCTCAACCGGACCCGCACCCGCAGCCCCGCGGCGTCCTGCTGCTCCCGGCGCATCGCGATGACGATCCGGTACGGCAGCCGGGAACGGCAGACGATCTGGGCGGTGTCGTCGTCGACCCGGCGCACCGACTGGACGTCCGGCCACCACCGCGGATAGGACTCGAGGTCGACGATCGCGTCGAACACCCGTCCCGGGAGAGTCGGCAGCCACCAGTCGCTCCGGAACGAGTACTCGGCGTCCTTCTTCTCAAGGACCACAGTCCGCCCCTCTCTCCCGATCAGCGGAACACGCGCTTGTCGATCTTGACCGTCGTTTCCTAGGCTGGCCATCCCTTGGGTACGCCGCCGCCTGAACCGTCGAGGAGGCTTGGCCGTGCCATCAGCCGCCCGAATCGCCCTGGCCGCACTGCTGACCGCGACGCTAGTCGGCTGCGGCTCCCCCGCGCCGCCAGCCGCGCCGACTTTCACCGCGACCCTCACCTCGCCGACGGACGTCGTCCTGCACTGGCCGCCCGACCCGGCCGCGGCGGGCTACCTCCTCGAATACGCCAACGCCGCCGACGGCCTGTGGACCGCGCTGCAGTACCTTCCGCACGGCCAGACTTCTTATACCCATCCGAACCTGATCCCGGAAACGCCGTTCTACTACCGAGTCCGTTCTTTCGCCGGTCCGGTATCGGAGACCGTTTCGACGGGCGGCACGCCGGCACCCGGCACCGCTGCTCCTCCGGCGACGTCGGCTTCGCAGTCCGCCCCGGCCAACCTGACCGCGACACCCGCACCGGACCAGAGCCTGCACTTCGCGTGGTCCGACCGCTCGGCCGACGAAGCCGGTTTCCTGCTGGAAATCCGCCGTCCGGACACATCGGACTTCACCCCGGTCGAGGTGACCGATCCCAACGCGACGCAATGCGCGCTGTCACTCTTGCCTGGCGAACAAGGCTCGGTCTTCCGGGTCCGCGCCCTCTCCTACGGCCCGCTCTCCCCGGTCGTCGAGCGCACGACCGGAAAGGACTGATTCCTTCCGCCGCGCAGCAAAGAGCCGCCCGATACGGAACCGGGCGGCTCTTTGCCGTCTCGCGTCATCGCGTAGTGCGGCTGGGTGCGGGCAGGCCGCGTCAGGCCGGGTTCAGCACATCCGCGAGGAACTCGCCGGTGTAGCTCCCCTCGGTGGCCGCGACCTGTTCGGGCGTGCCCTCGGCGATCACCGTGCCGCCGCCGGAACCGCCCTCCGGTCCCATGTCCACGATCCAGTCGGACGTCTTGATCACGTCGAGGTTGTGCTCGATCACGATCACCGTGTTTCCCTTGTCCACCAGGCCGTTGATCACGCCGATCAGCTTGCTGATGTCCTCGAAGTGCAGGCCGGTGGTCGGCTCGTCGAGGATGTAGACGGTCTTGCCGGTGGAGCGCTTCTGCAGTTCGCTCGCCAGCTTCACGCGCTGGGCCTCGCCGCCGGACAGGGTCGGGGCGGGCTGGCCCAGGCGGACGTAGCCGAGGCCGACGTCGACGAGGGTCTGCAGGTGCCGGTGGATCGCCTTGATCGGCTCGAAGAACTCGGCGGCTTCCTCGATCGGCATGTCCAGCACGTCGGACACCGTCTTGCCCTTGTAGTGCACCTCGAGCGTTTCCCGGTTGTACCGGGCGCCCTTGCACACCTCGCACGGGACGTAGACGTCCGGCAGGAAGTTCATCTCGATCTTGATCGTGCCGTCGCCCGCGCACGCCTCGCAGCGCCCGCCCTTGACGTTGAACGAGAAGCGGCCCTGCTGGTACCCGCGGACCTTCGCCTCGGTGGTGGCGGCGAACAGCTTGCGCACGTGATCCCACACGCCGGTGTAGGTGGCAGCGTTGGAGCGCGGCGTGCGGCCGATCGGCGACTGGTCGACGCGCACCAGCTTGTCGACGTTCGCGAGGCCGTTGACCCGGGTGTGGCGGCCCGGGACCTGGCGCGCGCCGTTGAGCTTGTTCGCCAGCACCTGCGCGAGGATGTCGTTGACCAGCGTCGACTTGCCCGACCCGGACACGCCGGTGATCGACACGAGGCAGCCGAGCGGGAACGACACGTCGATGCCGCGCAGGTTGTGCTCGCGCGCGCCCACCACGGTGAGCTGCCGTTTCTTGTCGACCGGCCGGCGGATCGCCGGGATCTCGATCTGCCGCCGCCCGGACAGGTACGCGCCGGTGATCGAATCCTTGTTCTTCAGGATCTTCTTGTACGGGCCGCTGTGCACGATGTGCCCGCCGTGCTCGCCCGCCCCCGGGCCGATGTCGACCACCCAGTCGCTGGCCCGGATGGTGTCCTCGTCGTGCTCGACCACGATCAGCGTGTTGCCGAGGTTGCGCAGCCGGGTCAGCGTCTCGATGAGCCGGTGGTTGTCGCGCTGGTGCAGGCCGATCGACGGCTCGTCCAGCACGTACAGCACGCCCACCAGGCCGGAGCCGATCTGCGTCGCCAGCCGGATGCGCTGCGCCTCGCCGCCGGACAGCGTGCCGGACGCGCGGTCGAGCGACAGGTAGGTGAGCCCGACGTCGAGCAGGAAGCGCAGCCGCGCCTGGATCTCCTTCAGCACCGCGCCCGCGATCATCGTCTCGCGCTTGCCGAGCACCAGGTGGTCGAGGAACTCCGACGCCTCCGCGATGGACAGCGCGCAGACCTCGGCGATCGACCGGTCGCCCTGCGTCGCGTGCTCCAGCGTGACCGCGAGGATTTCCGGCTTGAGCCGGGTGCCCTGGCACGCCGGGCACGGCACCTCGCGCATGTAGCCCTCGTACCGCTCGCGCATGTACTCCGAGTCGGTCTGCTCGAGGCGGCGCTCCAGGAACGGGATGACGCCCTCGAAGGCCGCGTAGTACGAGCGCTGCCTGCCGTACCGGTTGCGGTAGCGGACGTGCACCTGCTCGTCGACGCCGTGCAGCACCGCCTTCTGCACCTTCGCCGGGAGCCGCCGCCACGGCGTGTCCATGCGGAACCCGACCGCCTCCGACAGCGATTCCAGCAGCCGCAGGAAGTAGTCGGCGCTCTGCCCGCCCGCCCACGGCGCGATGGCCCCCTCGGCCAGCGACAGCTCGTCGTCCGGCACCACCAGCTCCGGGTCGACCTCCTTGCGGATGCCGATGCCGGTGCACTCGGGGCACGCGCCGTAGGGCGAGTTGAAGGAGAACGACCGGGGTTCGAGGTCCTCGATCGCCAGCGGGTGGCCGTTGGGGCAGGCCAGGTTCTCGGAGAAGCCGCGCACCCGGTGCGGGTCGTTCTCGTCCAGGTCGACGAAGTCGAGTTCGATCAGGCCGTCGGCCAGCCGCAGCGCCGTTTCCACCGAATCGGTGAGCCGCTGCCGGGCGCTGGTCTTGACCGCGAGCCGGTCGATCACCACGCCGATCTGGTGCTTTTCCTGCTTCTTCAGCTTCGGCGGATCGGTGAGCGGATGCACCGTGCCGTCGACGACCACGCGCGCGTAGCCCTGCTGCTGCAGGTTCTGGAACAGGTCGAGGTACTCGCCCTTGCGCCCGCGCACGACCGGCGCGAGCACCTGGAACTTGGTGCCCTCGGGCATTTCCAGCACCTGGTCGACGATCTGCTGCGGGGTCTGCTTGCTGATCGCCTCGCCGCACTTGGGGCAATGCGCCTTGCCGGCGCGGGCGTAGAGCAGCCGCAGGTAGTCGTAGACCTCGGTGATGGTGCCGACGGTCGACCGCGGGTTGCGCGAGGTCGACTTCTGGTCGATCGACACCGCGGGCGAGAGGCCCTCGATGAAGTCGACGTCCGGCTTGTCCATCTGCCCGAGGAACTGCCGGGCATACGCCGACAGCGACTCCACGTACCGCCGCTGCCCCTCGGCGAAGATCGTGTCGAAGGCAAGACTCGACTTGCCCGATCCGGACAGGCCGGTGAACACGATCATGCTGTCGCGGGGCAGATCGAGATCCACGCCGCGGAGGTTGTGCTCGCGCGCTCCGCGAACAACGAGGCGATCAGCCACGCCTTCGTCCCTTCCATCGTTCTGCTCGGTGGCCCGCCGGGAGATCCGGTGCCGACGGACGTGCCCAGGGTAGGGACGACCACCGACAAAAACCGGACCGCACGTGTTCTGCCTGGGCTTTTCCGCTCGCCGGGGGCCTGGGGAAGCGGCCCGCGGCGGGGTCGCCGGACGCTGTCGGAGGCCCCGCGCGGCGGAGCGGGTGCGCGGGCTGGCCCGGTTCCACGATACAGGTCGGCGAAGGCCGCCCGGCCCGGGTGCGCGGCCCCCGGGGACCGGCCGGGGGCAGGGCGCCGCGGCGGGTTTTCCGGAATTTGTCGGACCCGGCCGATAGGTTCCGGGCGTGGCAAGCGACGAAGCCGGAGCGGTGCGGATCTACGCGGCGGGGAAAGGCGGCGACAGCCCGGGACCGGGCGGCTGGTCCGCGGTGCTGAAGTACGGCGAGCATCAGAAATCCCTTGTTGGCGGAGCGGCGGACACGACCGCCGGACGGATGGCGGTAACGGCGGCGCTGGAAGCGCTCGAAAGCTTGAAACGGCCGGTCCGCGTGCACCTCTACAGCGACAGCGAGTACCTGCGCACCGCGCTGGACGACCAGGCGTCCGACGACCTCCTCGCCCGGCTCCGCACCTGCGCCGCTCGCCACCGGATCACCTGGCGGGCGGCCGAGGATCCGGACGCCCGCGCCCTTCTCGCCGAACTGGCCGGCCGCGCGGCGGAAGCGCGCCCGACCGGACGGCCGGTCGCGCCGCCGGAGGACGACGAGTGCAGGCACGGCATGACCAAGGCGTACTGCGCCGACTGCCGTCAGCTCGACGCGGGAGTCCTGCCGAACGGATACCGGACGGCGGGCGGCACCGCCTACCACAACGACGCCGACTGCTACTGGCTGCGCAGGGGCCAGCAGCGGCAGGAGCGGATGGGCCGCGACACTCACGAGATCGTCCGGATCGCGTGGGCGTCGGTGATCCCGGGCGAGCTCGCACCGTGCGAGCACTGCTGCACGCCGGAGTGGCTGCAGCGGCGTCGGCGCGGCGGAGGGTTCAGCCGCTCTGCATGACGCACCGGACCCGGTCGAACCGGCCCGCGGCGAGGTCGTCCTCGCGGATCAGCCAGTACAGCACGCCGGCGTCGCCCCAGATCAGGCCCGCGTCGCCGTCGCTGTCGATCTGGGCGAGCAAAGCCCAGCGCAGCGCCTCGTCGGCGAGCTCTCCCTCGCCCGCGTCGTCCGGCAAGACCGCCGCGGCGACCTCGTCCTCCGGCGGGCCCTGGATCGGCCAGGAGCAGCCGCCGATCTGGTGGTACGGCGCGGCCGTCGACTCCCGGAGGCGGTCGAAGAACTCCTCGGACCAGTTGCCCGGATCAGACAGCGGGAGCCCGTCGCGGGCGAGCGTGCGGCGCAGCACCTCCTGCTCGGAGTTCGGGAAAGTCCCGGTGATTTCCGCGGACACCTCGAGCCGCGGATAGACGTCGACTCCCTCCGGCGCGGCCCGTTCGGCGGTCTCGGCGCCGGCCGGAACGACCACGACCCCGCCGAGAGCGGTCAGGTCGACCGGGGCCTCGGCCTGGAACCAGTCGTCGCAATAGAAGAACAGCAAAGAACCCGACGCGGGCAGCTCGATCCCGCCGGGCACGCGGGGCAGCGCCGCGCAGTCCACGGACGCGACGAAGTTCATCGGCAGCTCGCCCCGCCAGACTGGCCATTCGACGTCCGCGGGCAACGCCGGGCTCCCGCCGAGATAACCGACGCGCGCGCCGCTCCCGCCCACGGCGAGCCGGACCGCGGGCCGGAACACCGTTTCCCACGCCTCGGCCACGTCCGGCGGAAGGTTCTCGCGCGCCAGCTTGGCGAGCGGGTCGATCCAAGAGGTCATGCGACGATCTTGACAGCAGGCACCGACAAAACCGGCCACGTGGCCGCCGCGCGGGTGATCCGGCTACCGTGGGGACTCGTGAACATCGCCGACACCTACACCGGACACGTCGAACCGGGCGGCGACGCCGCGCGCCGGACGCTGGACGGGCTCACCATCACCAAGCTCTCCGTTGGCCCGATGGACAACAACGCGTACCTGCTCGTGTGCCGCGCGGAGAACGAAGCCCTGCTGATCGACGCGGCCAACGACCCGGAGCGCATCTCCGACCTGATCGGCCACGGCCCCGACCGGCCCGCGCTGCGCACCGTCGTGACGACCCACCAGCACGCCGACCACTGGCAGGCACTGGGCGCGGTCGCCGGAGCGAACGGCGCGAACACCGCGGCGCACCCGCTGGACGCGGAACCGCTGCCGGTGCCCCCGGACTTCCTGGTCGAACACGGCGACACGCTGAAGGTCGGCGAGGTGACGCTGGAAGTGATCCACCTGCGCGGCCACACGCCGGGATCGATCGCGCTGCTGTACCGGGACCCGAAGGGGCACGGCCACTTGTTCACCGGGGATTCGCTGTTCCCAGGCGGTCCTGGGCGGACAACAAATCCCGAGGACTTCAGCAGCCTGATGGACGACCTGGAGTCAAGGGTATTCGGTGTGTTGCCGGATGACACGTGGATCTACCCCGGTCACGGGGACGACACCACACTTGGCGACGAGCGTCAGAAGCTCGGAGAGTGGCGCGAGCGCGGCTGGTGAGTTTCACCCGATCGGGGCTGCCTGTGGCTTATCAGGCGGCCCCGATCGCTGTTAGCGGCAGCGATCCGGGGCCTTGACGGACCGGAGATCCGCCATGGCACCAGATCCTCGCAGCACCAACGACTTCTCGGCAGTGCACCTCACCTATTCGGAGCCGCACGGCTGGACGTCCCCGCCGCAGTGCGTGGAATCCCGTGAGGCAGCCGAAAGACTCCGCGACGCCACCAACTTCCTCTCCGGACAGAGCGCTGCTCAGCGTCGGACCTGGAACATCACCCCGTGCACCTGTGGCGGTGCGCTCTGAGCATCGAAGCCATCGCCTGGGCGCTGAACACAGCACCCATTCCCAGCGATCGCCGAGACACTTCGTTTCTGGCGATCGTCCTGGCCAACCACGCCGTACCAGACCGATGCAACGCGCTGGCCCAACGCCGAGAGGTCCGCGATCTATTATCGTATGCGCTGGAGGTCAGCCCTTGCTTGGCCGAGGATCATTGGCTGGCGCAACTGTTTCTTGCTTCCGGATGGGCCCCTTCAAGCTGCGGACCTAGAGCTCACCGCCCCGTCGTAGGCGAGAATTTCACGAGACCGCTCGATGCCTTGGCTCTGGTTGTCAACGATGGCACTGCCACGGGACGCGCCCGGCTTCCGAACCTGCACAATTCACCGGTTCACTTCAGACATGACGTCCACCTCAAACTAGGTGCGAAGCAGTTTCCGCGTCATCCAGTGGAGCACAGCGGCCGACAGTTTGGGCGTCGAAACTGTCGGCCGCAGCATCGACTTAACAGGAGTTACTGCCAGAGAACGCTTGACGCCACAGCGTAAACGCTGACTGATCACGCTGGGGCCAACTCCGCTTCGACTGTTCATGGCACACATTCGTGCGACGAAGCAACCGAATCCTGCACGATGTACGCCACCAGCTTGGTGCTGAGCAACGCCAGAACAGTCACAGTTCTTCGAGCGGCACCAACGCGCCGCGGATGCTCCGCCGAGGGTCAGCCGCCAGAACCTCTCGTACCGGCAGGTGTTCCATCCGATCTGTGAGTGCATCGGCGAGACTGACCCGCACGATCCGCGCCGGGTCGCGGGCCAAGGATAGGCCGGGCTCGGATCCCGTAGGGTCTTGCGCCCAAAGGACGGCTGCGAGAGCTCGAACGTCGGGATGTGCGTGTGCTGCCAGCAGGGCGGGTGGCAGATCATCGGCCGACGACTTCACCACCAGCAACGCTTCCACGATTTTCGCCACTTCGATCTCGTCTGGACGGCCAAGCAGTCGTACCGCGTGGTACCGGACAGTCTGCCGGTCCTCATCCGTCTCAGCCAGCTTCGCGCACGCCAAGACCGCTACGTCGGCGGTTGTGTCCGGCCCCAGGTCCATATGAAGGAAGCTCAGTGGATGCCGCATCCCGGACACCAGCAGGTCGTACTCGCCCATCGGCAGGTTTCCGCCGACCAACGGCAGCACAGCGTCGAACGTGCGCCTTCGTTCGTCCGGAGACAGGTCCGTCGCGATGCCAGCAAGCTCGCTGAGCGTGTCCCGCCGGTTGACGACCGAGTCTGCGGGATCGAGAGCTCGATGCAGTAGCGAGGACACAAGTGCGGCCATGAGTTCCTCGTCGAGCAACCCGGCGGTGGCGACCAATGTCGTATTGAAACTCCATATCGGCATGACGCCAGGCTGCGGGGCCTCACGCTCGATCACCGCCCGCGCGGTCGCCTCCGCGTGTTCACGGATCCGGTCCGTAGTTGCCCCGATCATCGCGAGAACCGAACACGCCCAACGGTTGCCGGCCTCGGCTGGCCCAGTCAGCATTGCGACGGCGCGGGCTTTGTGCTGCTCGACGAGAGACAACCCCGAGGTCAAAGCCACCTCACCGAAGTCATCATTGAAGACGGCACCCCCGAGAAGCTGTTCGACGGCACACCCGGCTAGGGCAGGGTGAACGTGGGCAATCTTGACCAGTAGCCGTGCATGGTCGGTATCCGTGCGGTGGCCAGTGCTGACATCTTGAGGAAGCCACGTTGTCGTCGCGTCAATCGCCCAGCGCGCTTGTGCTTCGTCTAAGCACGGGGCCAGTGAAACGAGGACTTTGAGCCCCCGCTGCACCAGGCGACTGAAGAAAGTCGGCTGCGGACCGCCGCCCTCGATCGCGTCCAGAGCGACGACAATCCAAGCGGCGGCATCGTCGTCGTCGAGCAGGTCGGCCACCTTAGCGGCGACTTCAAGGGCCGCACCGAGCTGGCCCGCAGTGCTGCCTGCAGTGGGAACCGGCCAGTGGACCGGAGCCTCTGGAAGCGCTGCTGCCGCTATTGCAGCTTCCTTCCCAGACTCAGCCCGGACAAACTGCTCCAAGCCGGCCAACGGCTCGCCGTTGTCTCTCAGCACGGCGCCGAGAGCTTTGGTCGCCTCGTTCTCCCCGGCGAGATCGGCGCGGATACAAGCTTGCCAGCGCCACTGTGAGAACAGCCGCACCGAACCTCGGCCCCTCTTTTCGCCAATGCTCCGGAGCGCCCGCTCCTCTATCGTCGGGCTGCCAGGTAGCCGGTGTGACCAGGTCCCGTTCCGCAGGTGCTGTGCGAACGGGTGTTCCGTGTCCCCGTTCGCCAAGAACAAGCCCTGGCGCACCCGGATCCCTCGAAGGGCGTACAGCCAGTCGACCGCTTCATCGTTCATGCTCTCGGTAAGAGCCCACGAGATCGCGTCCTGATAGCACCGGAAAGCTCCGCGGAAGTCATCTGTGAAGGAAAGGTACCGAGCCTGGCGGGCCAGGATCCAGATCCGGTGAACCGGACCGAACAGCTTTGCTCGGGCTTGCAGTTCTGCCCACTCGCCCGTGACCTCCGCGATACACATGCTCAACCGGACCACCAGGTCCTCCTCGCGTGACCCGCTTGTTTCAAGCTTAAGAGCCAGACCCGCAAGCCGGTTGAGACGCTCTTCGACCAAGCCCTTCTCCATCTCCGCAAGAGCGTGTTCGGCCATGAAGACCGCAGCGTCGAGCAAATGGGGATCGGCGTCGCACAGTGCATCGAACGGACCGGCCAGCTCCTCCCGGATACCGGTCAGGCCAGTGAGAACCCGCTCAGCGGCCCGCGCGAAGGTGAGCGCACGGCGGAACTGGCATCCTTCGGCATGTACCTCGTTCTGCCGATCAGCGAAAGAGAGATGTTCGGCGGACTCACCGGTTCCATTCATTCCCGTCCACATCAGGTCGAGGCGAACTTCAGCGCTCTGGTCCAACCGGCCAGCCTGGATCAGCGCTCGGGCCTGCTTGGATCGGATGTCTCGAGCGTGTACCTCGAATCCCGCCTCAAACAGGACGCTGGCCACCTTCGCGTACCGGGCAGCCGCCTCAGCAGGCTCCGTTTCTGCCATGGCATCGGCTTCCGCGGCCAGCAGGTCGACCTTCAGGTGGCGTAGCGGTCCCTGGGTCACGGCGTTGGCCAACACTTCGCGGTCAGTGCTCGGCAACGGCTCGGCCTCCGAGGCAGGACGCCAGTCGACGGAGAACCTGCCACGGAACTCCTGAAGGGAACGGCACATCACCACGGCGTAGGACTGCGCGAACGCGGGCGCGATACCGGCTGCTTCGAACGCCACACGGACTTCGTCGAGCTGGAGGCCCGGAAGCGAGATCGCCACCGAGGTCGGCTGCCGATCTGATCCCGACGGGAGCAGAACGTGGTGACCTCGTAGGAGCGCTGTGCTGATGTCTGCATCCTCATGACGGGGAATCAGGACACACGGGCGCGCAATTGCGACGCACCTGGACCAGGCCTCTGCGTCGTCGACCACCAGTGCTCGCAGACTCTCCGGAGCGCTGGCAACGACGACTGCCGCGAGGAACGCCAAAGCCTGCTCTTCGGATTCGCCCTGGATCGCCGTGCACGCCGCCGGCTCCTCGAGAAGCCTCAGAATCCCATCGGTTTGCTCAGCGCGCCCGGCGAGCAACCCAGCGGCTGGCAAGGCTGGATCTGTGTAATGGGACCAGGTGTCCCACCAGGCAGCGAGCTCCTGTGCACCAGGCAGCCGGATGGCACCCAGTTCCGGAACCTCGTGAATCAACTCGGCGACGATGCGATCGATATCCTGGGGAATGCTGCGCCGGTGGAGTCGGCGGTACTGGTGGTCCAACAATGCCCTGATGTCGACCGGCAGCTTCTCGCGAGCGGGCAGGGTCGCATCATCGATGAGGACCGGGACAAGCCGCTTCCCCCCTTCAAGCGCGAGCCGAATCTCTCGGCGCACCCAGTCGTCCGGGTCATGCAGCCGACGATGGCGGAGGTCGTCCAGCCACTTCTCGCCAATCACCACGATCACGACCGAGCATTGGCGGAGTGCCCCCTCGATCTCCTCGGCGAACAGGCTTCCAGCTACCGCGTCCTGCGACACGTGGAACACCTCGCCCTGCCCCAGCTTCACCTTCAACTGCTCGACCAGCAGGCCGGCGACCGCTGCCTCGTCGCCCACGCGGTAATTCACGAAAACCGTGCCTCGGAAGGCGCTCATGACTGTCCTTTCACGAAGGATCCCAACTGGCCTCATGATTCACGACATTTCCCGGATCCGCCGGACCCCAGGGATATAGGAAACAGGAAACACCAGCTGACTTACCGGACACACGAGAAACTCGAGGGACGAGATCCGCGAAAGAGGAGGCGTTCGTCATGAGCTCGATAGGCCGACCCCGGTCATTGCGGGAGATCCAGCGTCGGTTCCACCTAACGATCAGTGCCTCGCCAACCGTCCTCGACGGCTGGAACCTTTCCAGCGATCTGCCTGATCGGGTGCTCTCTGTGACCGAACTCGTCGAGTTGGCTCGCCTGACGACGACTTCTCCGGAAGCCAAGGCAACCATCTGGGCCGAAGTAGTGCGGCTATCACAGACTGATCCCCAGCCATGGCGGCTGGTGGCCGTGGTGCTGATGGCACCCTCGCTCGCTGCTATAGCGCGGCAGGTCGCCGACGAACGCGGGGACGACGATCTCGACGATACCGAGGGTGACCTCCTTGTGGGATTCCTCGAGGCCTTGCAGTCCGCAGACCCTGGAATGCGGCGGCTCTCCACCCACCTGAAGCGGATGGCGCGTGCCCGAGCCGTCCACGCTTCGTCCGTTCGGGCCACGAGTTCCGACCGCTGCCTGCAGGTGCGAACGGTGCCCCTTGTACCACGATCTGGGCACGTAGACCTGGTTCTCGCCGACGCCGTCGCCCACCACTTCCTGACTCGGTCCGAAGCCGAACTCATCGCGCGGACGCGCATCGAAGGCCTTCCTCTGCCCGTCGTGGCCCGTGAACTCAAGTTTCCGCCCGGTCAGGGAGACAAGGCTCGGGAGCACGCCGAACGCAAACTGCTCGAGTACTTCCGACGGGCCGATCACTGGTCCGGCCAAACCGGATGCTAGATCTGCCGCCGCAGAGCGAGAGTCAGGACGGGTTCCAGCGAACGCACCTTTGGATGGCTGTGCCAACGCCGGAGAATCCTGGCCAACCGGCCGGTATCGGAACGTACGGTTGCAGAATCGATCCCCACCGCGTCCGTCACGACACCGCGGGACAGCTCCTGACGCTGGCCGCGGTGCTGATGGGCGCCGCGGCCTCGTTCACCGCCACGACGCTGGTCGAGCGCAGCAAGTGGCGGCGCCAATACTCGACGCGATGGGATGACAAACGCCTTAGCGCCTATGCCGAGTACGCCACCGCGTTGAAATCATGCGCGCAGTTGTCGTACCGGATCGCTGCGGCCCGCGGCTACCCGGCGGGTGCGCTGCCGGTCGATCTCGAGGAGGGTTTGGCGGCACTAGCGGAGGCCGAGAACGAGCGCACGACCAAATGGGAATCCGTGCTGCTTCTCGGCTCCCCTGCTGCGGTTGATGCCGGACGCCGCTGGCACGAGAGCGTCTGGAAGCTCAGCTGGGTCGCCCGGGGGAAAGCGATGAGCCACGACGACTTCATCGGGCTCTACCACGTCATCGGCGCCAAGCGGGACGAGTTCTACGTGCACGCCCGGGCCGACCTGGACGTGCGCTGCGGACGCCTCCCATTGCCCGATCGCGACTGGCTTCCGCCCGCGGACCGCGACCTCCGGGAATGACCGTCGTTTTGTCCCGTCTCGACCCGGACAGTACGGAAAATCCCAAGCCCGCCAAGGGAATTCTCCCGTAACCGTGCGCGGCGTGTTGCCCAGCCCGCCGCCACCGAGTACTCAGGCGAAGGTCAACTTTCGCGACATAGGATTCGGGGAGCGGCATGACAGCGCAGCTGTGGTCACGACGAACGTTGCTAGGCGGCGCGGCAGGCAGTGCGGCGCTGCTCATCACCAGTTGCGCGTCGAAGCAAGCCAAAGCGACGGCCGCGGCTCTGCCGCCCGCCCAGCCCGGCGGGGCACGCGTGATGATCATCCGCCACGCCGAGAAACCGTCCGGTTCGACCGGGCCGCAAGGGATTGACGTGAACGGCAACTCCGATTCGCATTCGCTGACCGTCCGCGGCTGGACCCGGGCCGGCGCGCTCGTCGAGTTGTTCGCGCCGGCGACCGGGGCGCTGCGGGACGGACTCGCCCGGCCGACCGCTGTCTACGCGGCGGGCGGCAACGGCGGCGAGGGCACCCGGCCGAGGGAAACGGCCGGGCCGGTGGCGGAGCGGCTGGGCAAAACCGTCCTGACCACCTACGCCAAGGGCAGCGAGAGCGCGCTCGCCGCGGAGGTCGCCCGGCGGACGGAGCCGACGTTGATCAGTTGGCAGCACGAGGAAATTCCCGCGCTCGCCGCGGCGTTCGGCGCGACGACGCCGCAGAAGTGGCCGGACGACCGGTTCGACGTCGTCTGGGTGCTGACCCCGGCCGGGTCCGGCTGGGCACTCGCTCAAGTGCCGCAGTTGCTCCTGGCCGGGGACAGCGCCGAGCCGATCAAGTAAGGGCCGCGACGCTCAGACCCGATCAGCCGAACCTCACTGCCGCTCGAAGGGCAGCTTCTCCCCCGCTTCCACCGCGAACGGCAGGTGATTCCCCTCCGGCGGCAACGGGCACGTCGCGAAGTCCGTGAACGCACAAGGCAAATTGACCGCCCGGTTGAAGTCCAGCGTCACGGCCCCGTCCGCAGCAGCCTCGGCCACCGGCAGGGAACGGTTGGCGGCATACGTCGTCACGCCGCTGGTCGAGTCGGTGAAAAGAATGCTGTACCCACCGGTCTTGCCGTTGAACGCAGTGAGCGTGTGCTCGACACCGTCGCGCTCGAAGACAACCCGGCCAGGCGCGGTGTAGACATGCGACAGTCCTTCTACTACCGCGCCAACAGTCGTCGGACGGGGCTCGTCGAAGGCTTCAAAACGGCCAGTCAGAACCCAAGCCGGGTCGGGTTCGTACGCGGGTACGCCATGGAAGTCGTGCAGCACAGGGGCTTTCGGGTCGTGCACGCGGATCAAGTAGCCCGACCGGCGCGCGACTTCGATCTCTACCGAGCCCGCCGTCACGCGGGTTCCCGCGCCGCTGTTCACCAGCTCGAAGCGGTGGACATCAGTCAGCAAAGTGCCTTCATGCCGCAACTCCCCGCCGTCCGGGTCGACGTACGCGGCTTCGGCGTCCTGCCACCAGCGACCGGGCAGGCCGGGGTACGTCCGAGGAGCGTTCTCGAGCCAGTCGAGCGACACCAGCGCCAGCCAGCCGTATGGATCGGCCAGCGTCTTTTCCCGCTCCGCTTTCCAGTCCTGCCACGCCTGCGCGAACTCCACCGCCATGTCCGGATCCCTTCAGAGAGTGTCCACGGCACAACGCCGGCCCCGGCATGGCATTCCGGCTCCCAGCACGTGGGAACGGTAGGGTCGCCGGGTGGCGGAGCAGACGGAACAAACCGTGGAGATCTACACCGACGGCGCGTGCAGCGGCAATCCCGGACCGGGCGGCTGGGGCGCGCTCCTGCGCTACGGCAAGCACGAGCGCGAGCTGTACGGAGCCGAGGACACCGTCACCACCAACAACCGCATGGAGCTGATGGCTCCGATCCGCGCGCTGGAAAGCCTCACCCGCGCGGCCGTGGTGCGGATCTACACCGACAGCACGTACGTCCGCAACGGCATCCTCCAGTGGATGCCGCGCTGGAAGAAGAACGGCTGGCAGACGCAGGCGAAGCAGCCGGTCAAGAACGCCGACCTCTGGCAGCGCCTCGACGCCGCCTGCGAACGGCACGAGGTCGAATGGCTGTGGGTCAAGGGCCACGCCGGGCTTCCGGAGAACGAGCGCGCGGACAAGCTCGCGGTGAAGGGATCGCAGGAAGCCGCGGCGTCCGGGGTGCGCCGGGCTCGCGGCTGAGCGCGCCGCGCTGCCACGAGACGGCGGCGTGCTGCGCCCGCGAAGGCAACCACCGCTTCGATCTAGTCGGAACGCTCGGTGCCACCGACAACAAAATTCGTCTTGACAATAAGAACCATCGGTTGGCAAGCTCGGCAGCATCAGAAAGCCGAGAGGACAAGCCATGCCGAAGTTCACGACCGTCGCCGAGTACGTCGCCGCTCAGCCCGAAGCGCTCCGCGAGGTCTACACCGCGCTCCTGCCCGTGCTCGACGACGCGATGCCTGAGCCAGCCGCGCTCTACCACGGCGCTCCCACCTGGAAGGCGGGCAAAAACCCGGTCTGCCTCGCGAAGGCGTACAGCTCGTACGTGACGCTCGCCTTCTGGCGCGGCCAGCTGTTCGACGGCGGCCTCGAACCAGGCGCACGCGAGATGGCCCACGTGAAGCTGCGCGGCGCCGAGGACGTCGACGCCAAGCAGATCGCCGCCTGGGTGCAGCAGGCTCTCGCGCTGGAGACAGAATCAGCGGCGTGACCAACCCCTGCCCCTGCGGCCTGCCCGAGCCCTACGCCGACTGCTGCGGCCGGTTCCACCGCGGCGACCAGCACGCCCCGACCGCCGAGCGGCTGATGCGGTCGCGGTACTGCGCGTTCGCCGTCGGGGAGCCCGAATACCTGCTCGACACCTGGCATCCGGACACCCGCCCGAAGCGGCTGCGGCTCGATCCCGCCCAGGAGTGGACCCGGCTGGAGATCCTCGGCCAGACCGGCGGCTCGCTGCTGCAGAACGAGGGCACCGTCGAGTTCCGCGCGCACTACCGCCACCAGGGTCGCGACGACTCGCAGCACGAGAACAGCCGGTTCGTCCGCGAGGGCGGGCGCTGGTACTACGTCGACGCCCGCTAAGCGGAACCGCAGGCGAAAATCGGGCGAAAAGACCCCGTCGAGGTCTGTTCCCGGACGCTCCGGACGGCTACCATCACCGGCAATCGTTAAGGAACTTTACTAACAATCGCCGCCGCCAGGAGCCCGAGGAGGACCGCTCGTGACCCCACGCCGGCCAAGAATGCCCGGACGGCTGTTAGCAGTCGCCGCACTGACCGCCGCGTTGATCCCCGGCGTCGCCGGAGCCGCTTCGGCCGGGCCGGAGCCCGGCCAGGCCGCGATCCCCGGTTATCTCATCCAGTCCTCGGCCAAGGTGTCCGACGACGCCTCGGTGTCGAAGCCCGGCTTCGACGCCAAGGGCTGGTACCCCGTCGGCTCGCAGTCGACGGTCTACGCGGGGCTGCTCGCCAACGGCCGCTACTCCGACCCGTTCTATTCCACGAACATGAAGAACGTGCCGACCGCGGACTTCAAGGTCCCGTGGTGGTACCGCGCCGACATCAAGGTCGCCGACCCCTCGCAGCGCACCTATCTCGACATCAGCGGCGTGCTGTCCAAGGCCGACATCTGGGTCAACGGCGCCCGGGTCGCGACCAAGGACGACGTCAACGGCCCCTACACCCGGCACGACCTCGACGTGACCAAGCAGGTGCACGAGGGCGTCAACAGCGTCGCGTTCAAGGTCTACCCCAACGACCCGAACAACGACCTGTCGATGGGCTGGATCGACTGGGCGCAGACCCCGCCGGACCAGAACATGGGCCTCGCCCGCGAGATCGTCGTCCGGCACAGCGGGCCGGTCGCGCTGCGCGGCGCGCACGTGGTCACGAAGCTGAACGTGCCCGCGCTCGACCACGCCGACCTCACCGCCAAGGCCGACGTCCGCAACGACTCCGATTCCGCGGTCCGCGCCACGGTGTCCGGCACCGTCGCGGGCAAACCGGTGAGCCAGGACGTTTCCCTTGCCGCGCACGAGAAGAAGACCGTCTCGTTCCCGGTGATCGGCGTCGACAAGCCGCAGGTGTGGTGGCCCGCCGGCATGGGCGGGCAGCCGATGCAGCAGCTGGACCTCACCGCGACCGTCGGCGGGACGACGTCCGACGCGAGCCACTCCAGCTTCGGCATCCGCGACGTCAAGGCTCCGCTGAACTCCAGCGGCGGGCGGCAGTACCTGGTCAACGGCAAGCCGCTGATGATCAAGGGCGGCGGCTGGTCCCCCGACCTGCTGCTGCGCTGGGACGCGGGCCGCGCGGCCGACAAGCTCGCCTACGTCAAGAACCTCGGCCTCAACACGGTGCGCCTCGAAGGCCACATCGAACCCGACGCGTTCTTCGACCTCGCGGACCGGATGGGCGTGCTGACCATGCCCGGCTGGGAATGCTGCGACAAGTGGGAAGGCCAGGTCAACGGCGACGAGAAGGGCGAGCCGTGGACTGAGGCGGACTACCCGATCGCCAAGGCGTCCATGACCGCCGAAGCCGAGCGGCTGCGCGACCACCCGAGCGTGCTGTCCTTCCACATCGGCAGCGACTTCGCGCCCGACGCGCGGATCGAAAAGGGCTACCTCGACGCGCTGTCCGCGGCGGACTGGCCCGCGGCGGTGATCTCCGCGGCCTCGGCCAAGGCGTCGCCGAAGCTCGGCCCGTCCGGGATGAAGATGAACGGCCCGTACGACTACGTCCCGCCGAACTACTGGTACGACAAGGCGCACAAGGACGCGGGCGGCGCGTGGAACTTCAACTCCGAGACCAGCGCCGGGCCGGACATCCCGACGATGGACACGCTCAAGCGGATGATGACGCCCGCCGAGCTGGAAACGCTCTGGAAGAACCCGGCCGCGCCGCAGTACCACCGCTCCGAGTCGGAGACCTTCGCGAATCTGAAGATCTTCGGCGACGCGCTGGCCGGCCGCTACGGCAAGCCGACCGGCCTGGACGACTTCGTCCGCAAGGCGCAGCTGGCGCAGTACGAGAACGTCCGCGCGGAGTTCGAATCGCACTCCCGCAACTTCACCGACTCCAAGGACCCGTCGACCGGGCTCATCTACTGGATGCTCAACAGCGGCTGGACGTCGCTGCACTGGCAGCTGTTCGACGCCTACCTCGACCAGAACGGCTCCTACTTCGGGGCCAAGAAGGCGAACGAGCCGCTGCACATCCAGTACTCGTACGACACCAAGTCGGCTGAGGTGGTCAACTCCACCACGACGAAGGCGTCCGGCCTGACCGCCACCGTCGAGCTCTTCAACACCGACGGCACGAAGAAGTTCTCGAAGACCAAGAAGGACTTGTCGGTCAACGGCGGCGGCGCGCACGCGAAGGCGCTCGACATCGGTTCGGTCAGCGGGCTTTCGTCCACCTACCTGGCGAAGCTGGTGCTCACCGATTCGGCGGGCAAGGAGGTCAGCCGGAACGTGTACTGGCTGTCCACCAAGGACGACAAGCTCAACTGGAGCAAGTCGGACTGGTACTACACGCCGACCTCGTCGTACGCCGACCTGTCCGGGCTGTCGAAGCTGGGCGCGGCGAAGGTGGCCACCACGGCGACCTCCGCGCCGGGTCCGGACGGCACCACTGTCACCACGGTGAAGCTCACCAACACCTCGTCGGGCAAGACGCCGGCGTTCATGGTGGACACGCACCTGGTGGACAGCGCGGGCACTCCGGTGCTCCCGGTCAGCTGGTCGGACAACCAGGTCAGCCTGTGGCCGGGCGAATCGGTGACGCTCACCGCCACCTATCGCACGGCCGATCTGCACGGCTCCGCGCCTTCGGTGCGGGTCGCGGGCTGGAACACCGGCACGCAGACCGTCCACGCGTAAGCGTTGTGGGACTAGCGGGTTCGCCCGCTAGTCCCACAGCCGACGCTGTCCGGAATCCGGATCGGACACCGTCGTGCTGACGTCGTCGAACACCCGCGTCACCCGGTCCTCCGGCGTATAGCGAGCCCACCCCGGATCGCCGGTCGCCACGAACCGGACCCACGTCGCGAACATCTCCTCCGCCATCGCCCGCAGCCGCTCCGGATCGGGGCGGGCGATGGCGAACATAAAGCGCCAGTTCGGGTTGCGGACGTCGTCGAACACGAACGGCAGGTCCACCCCGTGCGCCGCGCCGAGGCCCTTCCCGCGCGGCGCGATCCGCCAGTCGAGCCGGTACATCCACGCCGTGCCGCCCGCCGCGTGCTGGGTTTCCGCGAGCCGGATCGCCGGCAGCCACCAGTCCCCCGCCGTGCGGACGCGGTTCACCAGCTGGTCCTCCGGCCAGTCCGGCAGCAGCTCCCGGTACGCCTCGGTCATCCGCGCGATGTCGTCCGGTTCGAGCATCGTCGAGCCGGTGCCGAGCAGCTTCGCGCCGCCGGTTTGCAGCCAGGAGAACAGGTCCTGCTCGTCGGCCGTGGTGCCGGTGAGGATCCGAACTTCCCGCGCCGCGCCGTCCGCGACCGCTTCGCCGGGCCGCTGCGGCAGGAGATCTCCGTCGACCACCACGCGGTACGTCACGAGCGTGCCGAGCTGAGCCGTGACCCGTTGCTGCGCGGTCAAAATCTCCGTGACGGGCAGCGTCGACAGATCTCCGCGGCCTAGCTCAGCCAGCACCGCCTCGCCGACCGCTTCCGCCTCGGCCGGGGTGTGCACGACGGACCCGACGCCGGTGCCGCTCTGCACGATCGCCTGGCTGAACAGCCCTTTCGCGGCCGGAACCGCCAGCAACGTCCCTACCGTGCGGCCGCCGTTGGACTGCCCGGCGAGCGTGACGCGCCGCGGGTCGCCGCCGAACGCGGCCACGTTGTCGCGGACCCATTCCAGCGCCAGAACTTGGTCCTGCAGCGAGAGATTCCCGTCGGAAACCCCAGGCAGCCGGAGCATGCCGAGCACTCCGAGCCGGTACGCGACGGTCACGACGACCACGCCGCGCCGGGCGTACGCGGACGCGTCGAACTGGTGCGGCGCACCCATCACCCCGCCGCCACCGTGGATCCACACCAGCACCGGATACGAGCCGGGCGCTTCGGGCGCGTAGACGTTGACGTACAGGCAGTCCTCGTCGCCGACGAAGCGTTTCCCGGTCACGTCGGGCTGCGGCGCTTTGGCGGCGAACTCCGTCGCGTCGCGCACTCCGGTCCAGGAAGCCACCGGCACCGGCGGCCGGAACCGCAGCTCCCCCACCGGCGGCTCCGCGAACGGCACCCCCAGGAAACGCCCGACTCCGTCCCGCACCTCGCCGCGGACGGCACCGGCCCGCGTCTCCACCGTCGTCACGATCGCAGCCTAACCCCGGCCCCCTCGCGGGCCAGAAAGCCGCGGGCGATGATTACGCCGTGGAAATCGCAGCGGAATTGGTGGCGCTGGTCCTGACGGTCCTCCTGGTGACCGTCGTCGCGCGCCGGATGGACTGGTCGGCGCCGCTGTGCCTGGTCGCGGTCGGCGTCGGGGTGTCGTTCATCCCCGGGGTGCCGCAGTACGAACTGGACCCGGAGATCGTCCTCATCGGACTGCTGCCGCCGCTGCTGTACTCGGCGTCGTTGCAGACCTCGCTGGTCGCGTTCCGCAAGCTGCGCGGGCCCATCGCGCTGCTGTCGGTCGGGCTGGTGGTGTTCACCGCGTTCGGCGTCGGGCTGGTCGCCTGGCTGGTCGTGCCGGGATTGCCGCTGGCCGCCGGGATCGCGCTCGGTGCGGTCGTCGCGCCGCCGGACGCGGTGGCGGCGAGCGTGGTCGCGCGCCGGGTCGGGATGCCGCGCAAGCTCGTCCGGCTGCTGGAGGGCGAAAGCCTCTTCAACGACGCCGCCGCGCTCGTCGCGCTGCGGACCGCGATCGCGGCGATCGCCGGCGCGGTCAGCCTCTGGCAGGTCGGTCTCGACTTCCTGCTCGCGGCCGTCGGCGGGATCGTCGTGGGCTTCCTGGTCGGGCTGATCGTGACGTACGTGCGCGCGAAGCTGGAGGACACGCTCACCGACACCGCGCTGTCGTTCGCAGTGCCCTTCGCGGCGTACCTGCTGGCTGAAGCGGTGCACGGATCCGGTGTGCTGGCGGTCGTCGTCACCGGGCTCATCCAGGGACACCAGACGCCGCGGATCCAGTCCGGGCCGTCGCGGCTGGCCAGCAGGCTGAACTGGGAGACCGTCCAGTTCCTGCTGGAGAACATGGTCTTCCTGCTGATCGGCCTGCAGGTGCGGGGAATCCTGCACGAGGTCGGCAAGAGCGGGCTGTCGCTGTGGCAGCTGGTCGGGATCTGCGCCGCGGTGCTCGCCGCGACGATCCTCACCCGGATGCTGTGGATGGTCGGCATCGGCGTGGTGAAACGCCTCCTGAACTCCTTGGGCCTGGAACGCGGCAAGGTGTGGCCGTGGCGCTACTCGGCGGTGATCTCGTGGGCCGGGATGCGCGGCGTGGTCACGCTCGCCGCGGCGTTCGTGCTGCCCGCGGACACCCCGCAGCGCGCGGTGCTCGTGCTGGCCGCGGTCGTCGTGGTGGCCGGGACGCTCCTGGTGCAGGGCATGACGCTGCCGCCGCTGATCCGCCGCCTGCGGCTGCCTCGTCCGGACCCGGCGGAGGACGCGTTGCAGGAGGCCGCCGTGCTGCACGACATGACCCGCGTCGCCCTCGCGAAACTCGAGGAGCTGCGTCGTCCGGAAGACCCGCCCGAGGTGATCGAACGGCTGCGCGACCGGTTGCAGGGCCGGTCCGACGCCGCGTGGGAACAGCTTGGCCGGCAAAGCGCGCTCGCCGAAACCCCGAGCGACGCCTACCGTCGGCTTCGTGTCCAGCTGCTCGAAGCCGAACGCGAACAGTTCCTGAAGGCGCGCGACCGCGGCACCGCCGACGACGCCGTGCTGCGCCGCGTGCTGGCCCGCCTCGACATCGAAGAATCCATGCTCGACCGCGACGAGGAGGAACCCCCGGTGGCCGAACGCGAACTCAGCACCCCCGCCGCCACGGCCGGGTCGTGCAAGCACCTCAGCCACGAGTGGCCGAGCAAAGAGCCCAGCTCCCCGGATTCCTGCGCCGAGTGCGTCGAGGCCGGGATGACGTGGGTGCACCTGCGGATGTGCCTCAAGTGCGGGCACGTCGCCTGCTGCGATTCGTCGCCGGGCAAGCACGCCTCGCAGCACTTCCACGAAACCCGGCATCCGGTGATGCGCAGCTTCGAACCGGGCGAGACCTGGCGATGGTGCTTCGTGGACAAACAGCTCGGCTGAACCCACCGGTCAGGGCCGGTTAGGGTCGGGGCATGACCACGCCCGAACAGGAAGTCGAGTACCGCCAGCACCGCTTCAGCCCGCCCTCGGGCGCCACCGAGATTTTCCTGGTGCGCCACGGGGAATCGATGCCGCAACGGCTCAGCGAGCCGTTCGACCTCGTCGACGGACAGGCCGACCCGGACCTCGCGCCGGAGGGCCGCGACCACGCCGCGCGCGTGGGCGAACGGCTGGCGTCCGAACGCATCGACGCGGTGTACGTCACCACGTTGCGGCGCACCGCGCAGACCGCGGCGCCGCTGGCGGAAAAGCTCGGCCTCACCCCGTCCGTCGAGCCGGATCTGCGCGAGATCCACCTGGGCGAATGGGAAAACGGGCTCTTCCGCAAGAACACCGCCGAGGGGCATCCGCTGGCACGGAAGCTGTGGGAGGAGCAGCGCTGGGACGTCCTGCCGGGCGCGGAATCCGACGAAGCGTTCGGCCTGCGGATCCGCGCCGCACTCACGCGGATCGCCGCGGCGCACCCGGATCAGCGGGTCGCGGTGTTCACCCACGGCGGCGTGATCGGCGAGGTGTTCGCCCAGGCGAGCCGCGCGCTGGAGCGATTCGCGTTCCTGGGCGCGGACAACGGATCGATCTCACACCTCGTGGTGCACGGCGAAAACTGGCTGATCCGCGGCTTCAACGACCGTTCTCACCTGACGGCCCCGCTCGGCTGAGCCGACTCGTCGCGGCGGATGAACCCCGCCGCGACGAGCTGCACCGTCACCAGCACCGCCACTGATTCCGCGGCCAGCAGCCCGATCAGCACCAGCACCTGCGTCGTACCGGCCTGAAGCGGGCTGGCCCCGCCCAGCAGCACGCCGACGTACGCGCCCGGCAACGTCACCAGCCCGACCGTCCGGGTCTGATCGAGAGCCGGGATCAACGCGTGCCCCGCCGACGGACGGCAGATCTCCAGTGCGGCGTGCCTCGGCAGAAACCCCAGCGCGAGCGCGGCTTCGTACTCGCCGCGGCGTTGCTTGAGCTCGTCGAGCGCGCGCCGGGCCGCCTGCGAGGTCGCGGTCATCGAACCGCCGATCACGATCCCCGCGACCGGCACCACGGAAATCGGCTTGGCCGGGACGACACCGGAACCCAGCACCAGCCCCAGCACCGGAACGACGCCGGACGCCAGCGACAACGCGACCCACCCGATCCGCCGCGGCACCCCGATCCGGCTGGCGGACGTCGCGGCGGCGATGGAGAACATCGCGAGGACGAACAGGCCGGTCAGCCAGTCCGAACGCAGGATGAAGGTGATGACCAGCGAAACGAGCGCGAGCTGCACGACCGCGCGGATCGCCGCGACGAGCACCGCCCGCCCCTGTCCCAGCTGCCCGAACCGGACGACGGCCGCACCCGCGAGCGTCAGCACGACGAGCACGGCGATCAACGCGGGCCCGAACCCGATCGCACCGTTCACGGAGGTGATCCTGCCGCAGGCCGGGGTTCGCTGCGGTGTGCCGGGCCTTCTCCTGCCCCAGCGTTGCCCCAATGCAGCGTCGGGTGCGTCAGAGATGCACTCCGTGCGGCGTTCATGCCCCAGTGCTGCTCCGATGCGCATTGGGTGCGTCAGATGCACCCCATGCGGCGTTCGGTGCGTCGAGCGCACCCCATGCGGCATTGGAGCGCGGTACCGGGAGCTTCGGACCGGATCAGGCACTGCAGCTGAGCTGCCGGCCCTCCCCCGCCACCGATTTCTCCGCGACCACGTGCCCGTCGACCCGGATCCGGCACAGCAACGCCCCCGCGCTCTGGGCGACCAGGCTGCTGAACACCGGCTGCTCGGCGGGAGCCTTCCGCTCCACCGTGACCGACCAGGGCAGGCGGACCTCGGCCTGTTGTTCGAGGTCGCCGCCGGTCGCGACGTAGGTCAGGTTGCGCGCGACGTCGCCGCCGGTCAGCTCGTAGACGACCGTGCGGCTCACCTCGTGCACGACCGCCGGCTCGACGGTCACCGACGGCACCGACGCGGCCGGGGCGGGCCGGTCCGGGGTCGCTTTCGGCATGACGTACCACGCGACAGTGACCGCGACGGCGATCACGCCGACCACGACCACCACGCTCCCGAGCGGCCGCAGCCTGCCCGAATCCCCCCGGGCCGCCGTGGGCCGGGTCGCGCCAGGAACACCCATGGAGAGGTCTTCTCTTCTCGAGCGCACTTCCCGCGAGTGCGACGTCTGGTTCTTCGCCAGACCGTTACACGGCGTTAGCCAACCCGAGAAAATGAGCTCCTTTTCACCCTGTTGGGGGTAGAGCGGGTTCGCTCACGAGTGCGGTCACCACGCACGATGCCGATGACGCTCGCGCACTCCCCACTTGACCCTGGGTGATCAGTCGACCAGCCCGGCCTCGGACAGCATCCGCAGCACGCGCTGTCCGGCCGGCGGGCAGGCGGCGGCGTCCCCGGCGCGCAGCCAGGCGGCTTCGGCGATCTCGGCCGAGGGCTCCGGTTCGCCGGTGTGGTCGGCGGTGTAGCAGGTCATCCGGACGCGGCGGCCGTCGGCGAATCCGTCGGCCTGCTCGTCGAGGAGCGCGAAGAACCGGAAGCTGAGCGGGTCGAGCGCGACGCCCAGTTCCTCGCGGATCTCCCGGCACAGGCCCTCGACATCGCCTTCGCCGGGTTCGCGCTTGCCGCCGGGGAGATAGAACTTCTGCTTGCCGCTGGTGCGGACGGACAGCAGCCGCCGGTCCTTCACGTGGACCCAGGCCAGGGCGTCGATCGGGGTCATGGGACGCATTCTGTCGTACCCGCGAGGCATGATCGCGGGGTGTACAGCGAACGCCCTCCGCCGGAGCCCCTGCGCCGCCTCGTGCGGTGCTGCTGGGAGTCGGTGGAGCCCGGCCCGAAACGGATCGTCCCGGACGGCTGCGTGGACCTCGTCGCGGGCGGCGGCGAGGTGTTCGTCGCCGGACCGGACACGGCGGCGTGGACGTCGGTGTTCCCGCCCGGCACCCGGCTGCGCGGCCTGCGCTTCCGGCCCGGCACGGCGGCGGCGATGCTCGGCGTGGGCGCGGACGAACTGCGCGACAGGCGGGTCTCCCTGCCGGACCTGTGGAACCACCGCGGCGCGACCCTCGCCGACGAGATCCTCGACGGCCGCGACCTCGCCGACGCGATGTCCGCCGTCGCGACCGACCAGGAGGTGCAGGCGGATCCGGTGGTGGAGCGGATGCTCGCGCAGTTCACCGCGGAAGCCGCCGGGGGCGCCGAGATTCCGGGCGGACGAGAATCCGCCGCGCACGACCGGTCCGCGTGGCATCCCGGGAAAGCAGACCGAAGCGAGCGCCAGGCGCGCCGCCTGTTCACCCTCGCGGTCGGCTACGGACCGGCCACCTACCGCCGAATCCTGCGCTTGCAACGCGCCATCGCGCTGGCACCGGCCACCGCGAGCCTCGCCGACCTGGCCGTCGCCGCGGGCTATTCGGACCAGCCGCATCTGACCCGCGAATGCCGGGCGCTCACCGGCCTCACCCCGAGCGCCTACTTCGCCCCGTAACTCATTCCGCCGCCGGATCCTGTTGCCGCACAAGAAGGCGCGCGACTCCGCTGTCGTCCGCACTCACCCGGCTGTCTGCCTAGCCCCAGGCCTCACTCCGCCGCCGCCCGCACTCACTCCGGCCGCCTGATTCGCCCCCACGCCTCACTCCGCCGCTAAATCTTGTTGCCCCGCAAGAAAATGCGCCGTCTCCACCGTCGCCGGATACAAGGCCCGATAGTGCACGTAAAACTCGTCGTACCGATCCGCCCGCTCCGGATCCGGCCGGATCACCTCGGCGACCGGATTCCACGTCTCGATATCCGGCTCCAGCCCGACCGCCACCGCCGCCAGATACGCGTCCCCGAAACACGCCCCGACAGTTTCCGTCGGCAGATGCTGCGGCGTCCGCGTCACATCGCTCACGATTCCCGTCCACACCCGCCCCTGCGTACCGCCGCCGACCGCCACCAGCCGGCGCGCGGGCGAGCCCATCGCGGCGAGGTTGTGCCGCACCCCGTAAGCCGTTCCCTCCAAAGCCGCGCGGTACAGCTCGGCCCGGCCGTGCGACGTGGTCAGCCCGGCGATCACCCCGCGCGCCAACGGATCCGGCACCGGAGTCCGCTCGCCCGCGAAGTACGGCAGCATCAGCAACCCGCGGCTGCCGGCCGGGACGCGCCCGGCAGCGGCGACCAGTTCGGCGAAATCGCCGTCGAAGAGTTCCCGCAGCCAGTCGGTGATCGCGCCGGACGTCGCCATTCCCGCGGCCAGCGAGTAGCTGCCCGGCAAAACCCCGCGCGTCGCCCACAATCCGGCGACCGGCCGCGCCTCGGCGACAGCCTGGACGAGGAACATCGTGGTGCCGTACATGACCATCGTGTCGCCAGGGTCGCGCACGCCGGCGCTGGTCGCTTCGGCCCACGCGTCGATCGTGCCGCAGGTGACCGGCAATCCGGCCGGCAACCCGGTCCCGGCGGCCGCCTCGGCGGTGACCGTGCCGACGACCTCGGTCGGCCAGGCGAGCCGCGGCAGCTCGATCCCGGGCGCGACGAGCGCGGCCCAGTCCCGCGCCCAGCCGCCCGCGCGCAGGTCGTACATCGGGTCGCACTGGCTGGCCGAATGGTGGTCGAGCACGTATTCGCCGGTCAGCCGCTGCACGAGATACGAGCTCGCCATCAGGAACTGCCTGGCCCGCGCGGCGACGTCCGGCTCGTGCCGGTACAGCCACCGCCACTTCGGGCCGACCGCCTGGCTCGACAGCGCGCTCCCGCAGCGTTCCACAATGGACGTTTCGCCGAGTTCGGCGGTCAGCTCGGCGATTTCCGCGCCGGCCCGCGTGTCGACTCCGTAGAGAATCGCCGGGCGCAGCGGACGGCCGCCGGCGTCGGCGGGCAGCAGCACCGGGCCGATGCCGCTCACCGCGAGCCCGGCCGGTTTCCGGCCGCCGGCCAGCAATTCGCGCACCAGGTCGGCGAACCCGGCCCACCACACCGTTTCGGCGTCGTGCTCGAACCAGCCGGGCCGCGGGCGGGAGGTGCTGTGCGGGCGGGCGGCGCGCGCCAGTACAGTGCCGTCCGCACCCACGAGGACGCCTTTCGAACTGGACGTGCCGATGTCGATGCCGAGCAACGGGCCCGGTCGCATCACAGCACCCCCGGCAAGCGGACGGTAAACGATTACCGGCAAGGTATTCTGCGCTCACCGGGGTGTCAAGAAAGCCAGGACGAGGAGGCTCGGTGGCCACGATCAGCGACGTCGCCGCCAGGGCAGGCGTCTCGACCGCCACGGTGTCGCGGACCCTGAACGGCAAGTCCACAGTGGACCCCGAGCTGGCCGCTCGGGTGCTCGAGGCCGCCGAGGAACTCGGCTATCACCCGAACGGACTGGCGAGAAATCTGCGCCGCCAGGAAACCGCGGTGCTGGCGCTGATCATCTCCGACGTCGAGAACCCGTTCTTCACCTCGATCGCGCGCGGGGTCGAGGATCTCGCGCAGGTGTCCGGGTATTCGGTCGTGCTCTGCAATTCCGACGAGAACGAGGACAAGGAACGCCGCTACCTCGACGTCGCGCTGCAGGAACGCGTCGCGGGCGTGCTGCTCTCCCCGACCGGCCCGGCCACGAACGTCACCCGCCTGCGCCGGCTCGGCACGCCGGTGGTCGCGGTCGACCGGCCGCTGCCCGGCACCGACGGCGACCAGGTGCTCGTCGACACCCGCCGCGCCGCGCGGCAGGCGGCCCGGCACCTCGTCGCGAACGGCTACCGGCAGGTGGCGTGCCTGACCGGGCCGTCGGGCGTGCGCACCGCCGACGACCGGCTGTCCGGCTACTTCGACGCGGTCGGCGAGGAGAACGCGGTCTACCGGCGCGCCGAATACCGCGCGGAAGGCGCCCGCCGCGCCGCCGGGGACCTGCTGGACCAGCCGACGCCGCCGGACGCGCTGCTGGTCGCTAACAGCACGATGGCGATCGGGGTGCTGGAAGCGCTCGCGGAGCGGAGCCTGCGGGCCGGGCGGGACATCGGCATAGTCTCGTTCGACGACGCCCCGTGGACGACGTTGATCGACCCGCCGCTGACCGTCGTGGCGCAACCCGCGTACGAGATCGGCCGGGTCGCCGCGCAACTGCTGCTGGCCCGCATCGCCGACAGCACCCGCGAACCGGTCACCACCACCCTGGACGCACAGCTGATCGACCGGCAAAGCTCGCACCGCTGACCGGACGCGCCGGGGAACCCCGACGCCATGCCGCGCGGCAAAACGCGGCGAAATCCGAAGAGATCCCGGGCGAGAAGCACATCCGAGGGCACACCCATCCCTGGCTTCCGCCGCGGACGACGTTGACCGACCCGCCGCTGACCGTCGTCGCGCAACCCGCGTACTAGATCGGCAGGGACGCCGCGCAACTGCCGCCGACAGCCCCGGGGAACGCCGACGCCGGACCGCGCGGCGAAATCCGGCGAGCACGCCCAGGGCGAAAACGGAATCCGAGGGAAACGACGTGCCTGGCGGCCCGGCGGAGATCCGCCGAGCCGCCCGGCCCCCCCCCCCCCCAGTCCCCCCCGCAAACCCCCCCGACCGCCGAGCACCGGCCCCACCCCAGGGCGGGAAA